>JAHEYA010000152.1:0-1400 GCA_023251855.1 Bacteroidota bacterium | reverse complement strand
ATGGCTCTCATTATTATGATTGTTGTTGTATTTGATATTTCTGAAAAAATTGACGACTTCCTTGGAAAAGAAGCTCCTTTCAAAGCCATCGTTTTTGATTTCTATTTTAATTTCATTCCCTATTTTGTTAATCTTTTTAGTCCGCTTTTCACTTTCATTGCAGTAATATTATTTACCTCCAAAATGGCTGTTCGTACCGAAATCGTTGCCATTTTAAGTAGTGGTGTAAGTTATTACAGATTGCTGTTGCCATACATGATTTCTGCTATTGTAATCGCCCTGCTATCATTGTATCTTAATAATTTTGTGATACCTATCGCAACAAAAAAACGAATTGCTTTTGAAGACCGATACATCAGAAATGAATTTCATAACCGTGATAGAAATATCCATATACAGCTTACTCCTGGTAATTACATTTACTTAGAAAGCTATAGTACAACTGATAATACCGGTTATAAATTTGCTGTAGAAAAATTTACTGATGGTCAATTGAATTCTAAATTAATGGCCGAAACCATAAAATGGGATAGTTTAAAAAGTAATTGGACCCTAAGTAATTACTATGTCCGCAGCATTATTGGGTTAGAAGAGAATATAAAAAAAGGAGTTAAACTCGATACTATTTTAGGTTTTACTCCAAAGGAGTTTGGCCGTAAAGACAATACGATCGAAACGATGGATTATGCTGAACTTAATGCCTACATCGAATCCGAAAAGCTGAAAGGTTCTAATAATATTGAGTTATGTGAAATTGAAAAATACAAACGAACTGCTTTTCCATTCGCAACTTTTATTTTAACGATCATTGGTGTTTCAATTGCAAGCCGTAAAGTGCGTGGTGGTATTGGGATGCACATCGGAATCGGTATTTTAATAAGTTTTACTTTTATTTTATTTATGCAGGTAAGCACCACCTTTGCAGCAAGCGGACTGGTTTCCCCACTAGTTGCTGTCTGGATTCCTAATATTCTTTTCAGCTTTTTAGCATTGTTCTTACTAAAAATTGCTCAGAAGTAAATATTTGATTATTAAGCGCGCAGTTTCATCCCTTTTTTTCTATGCGCCTTAGCGCCTTTGCGAGAAAAAACAATTTTTAGAACAGCATTAAAAAGCCCCTTCATAAACAAAATGCCCTTTGAAATTTGATTTTAAATCCGTTTTGTTCTTAAATATCCCATATACTGTTGAACCGCTTCCACTCATTGACGCATATACTGCACCCAATGAATATAATTCCTCTTTTATTTTTTTTATTTCTGGAAATTGAATGAATATGGAATTCTCAAAATCATTGTGAATAAACTCTTTCCACTGCTCTATCGGTAAATTTAAAACATCATTATCTAAAGATCGGGAAGGTAGCTTCGGAAAAACTCCACTATAAGCTTTGGCTGTAT
>JAHEYA010000007.1 GCA_023251855.1 Bacteroidota bacterium | reverse complement strand
ATTGGTGTTAACGATGTAAGTTTTGAACTCCCAAACGGGTTAATGGTTCCGAAACATTTTCATGTTACGGAAATTGGAATAATCAATAAACGCTTTATAGATTGTGGTGGAACTGTTCGTAACGAAAAGGTCGCGAACTTTCAACTTTGGAACGCTAACGATATCGACCATCGTTTAAAACCGCAGAAACTGCTCAACATAATTGCTCTTTCGGAAAAGGTTTTAGGAATAGAAGATCTTGAAATTGAAGTTGAATATCAGTCAGAAACTATTGGCAAATATGGTTTAGAGTTCAATGGAAAAAATTTCATCCTTCTTACTAAACACACCAGCTGTTTGGCTTCCGATAAATGTGGAACAACTTATGAAAAACAAAAAGAGAGTTTAGTAGAAATGTCAAACCAGAATTCATGTAAGCCCGGAGGTGGCTGTTGTTAGGCCAAACGATACACTATTAAACCAATGAGTAAACAAAAAATTTTATTTGTGTGCATTCACAACTCTGCTCGCAGCCAAATGGCAGAGGCCTTTTTAAATAAACTGGGGGGAGATAAATTTGAAGCAGAAAGCGCAGGTTTAGAGCCCGGAAAACTAAACCCACTTGTGGTAAAATCAATGAGAGCTGTGGGAATCGATATTTCGAAGAATCGTACAAAAGACGTATTTGAGTTTTTAAAAGTCGGAAAAACATACAGTTATGTGATAACAGTTTGTGATGAGGCAAGTGCCGAAAAATGCCCTTTGTTTCCGGGAATCGCAAAGCAACTTCATTGGTCTTTTATTGACCCTTCCAGCTTTCAGGGTAGTCCTGAAAAAAAACTCGAGATGACAGCTAAAGTGAGAGATGAGATAAAAATGAAAGTAGAAAGATTCATTACAGAAGAAAAATGAAGATTTTAAACACGCTTTTGTTTTATTGTTACTTTTGGGTTTTGTTTTAAAAAATTTAAACACGATAAAAAACAAACCGGAAAAAGATGGATACATTAGTGAAAAAAACTTTTATTGTTTACGCTGAAAGTACGCCAAATCCTGCTTCTATGAAATTTGTTGCCAATCATTTGTTGGTTCAAAATGGCGCAACAGCCCAGTATTTGTCGAAAGCAGAAACGAAAGGTTCTCCATTAGCAGCTAAATTATTTGAATTCCCTTTTGTAAAAGCAATTTTTATTACTGCAAATTTTGTTACGGTTTCAAAAACAGATGCTGTTCAATGGGAAGATATCACACTCGAGTTGCGCGATTTTATTCGGATCTATCTTAATGAAGGCAAGTCTGTAGTTACCGAGTTTCCTAAAACAGAAATGCCGGTTGATAATTCATTTGTAACAAAAAAAGAAGTATTTACTGAGCATTCCGCCCCTTCTACAGAGTTAGAAGTAAAAATCGTTGAAATTTTAGAACAATATATTCGCCCGGCTGTTGAAAGCGATGGAGGAAGTATTGCCTTCAAAAATTTTGAGAACGGAATTGTAACAGTCCAATTAAATGGGGCTTGCAGTGGCTGCCCTTCGTCATCAATAACTTTAAAAGCAGGCATAGAAGGTTTGCTTAAACGAATGTTGCCTGAGGTGAAAGAGGTGGTTGCAGAGTCAATGTAGCTTTGGGTTATGTCTATTTCAAAAATTCTCAATGAAATTCATTTCCGGTAATAAAACTATTAAAGAAGTGTTTTTTTTGATAAAAAGTTGATTGTATAAAAATTTTATTACTTTTACGCTTTACATTTATCGAAAAACAACAAAAATTTGGATGAAGAATAAATTATTTTTACTTTCTATTTTCATATTTTTAGGTCAGCTTCTTTCATTTGCCTCATGTCCCGGGGATACTGCCCGTTTTAGTTCAAACGGACCTAAATGCAAAAGTGATTCAGTTACATTTACCGATGCTTCCGTTATTGAGGTTGGTAGTGGAATTTTAAGCTGGAGCTGGAACTTTGGTGATCCGGGTTCAGGAATCAACAACATCTCTTCACAGCAAAATCCCAAACATCTTTTTAGTGCAGGCAATCAAACGTTTTTTGTCAAATTAGTTGTTGTATACATGTTTGGCTGCGTTGATTCTGTTACAAACGGTGTAGGTATTCAAAGTTTGGTAATTGCTAATGCCGGCAGTAACATTACCAGTTGTAAAAACAACTTAACAGTAAATTTGGTTGGAAGCATTACCAATGCTGGGGGTGGTTCCTGGACCGGTTCGGGAGGATTCTCTAACTCATCTTCATTAACTCCGATCTATACACCTACATCAGCAGCAAAAGCAAGTGGAACCGATACTGTAATATTAACTTCTTTTAGTCCGGCATTTTGTCCGAATGTCAGCGATACTGTTGTAATTACTTTTAACAATGGACCTGTTGTAAATGTAGGGCCCAATATTTCTGTTTGTAAAGACACGTCCGGAGTGCCTCTGTCTGCAACTATTACAGGTGCAACAGGCGGGATATGGCACACAATCAGCACAGGTACCGCAGGTACTTTTACGAACACCTTCAATCCAAGTACGATTTATTTCCCAAGCACAACTGATACGGCAGCTGGCTCTGTAATTATTTACAGAGAATCTACCGGTAATGGAATTTGCTCAGCTTCCAGCGATTCTGTAACAATAACATTTACTCCAACTCCTGTTGTTCTCATTAAAACCAGCGACAGCTCTTGTTCGAGAAGCCCTATTATTCTTGATGTTACTACTACTACCGGTTCTGGTTTTTGGCATTCAAGCGGTTCCGGTACATTTACGCCAAACAATACATCTCTTGGCGGGTTCTACATTCCAAGTGCAGCAGATGATTTAGCAGGAATGATCACATTAAAATTCACTTCAACCAATAACGGTGGTTGCCATTCAACTTTTGATACACTTGATGTATCAATTAAACCAAGTCCTAAAGCAGGTTTTTCAAGTGTTTCCAAGTGCGCATTGGTTCCTATGCAGTTTACGGATACGTCAGTATCTTCATCTATTGTAGACCATTGGAAATGGGATTTTGACGATACTAGCCCTTTTACAACTTCACAAAACCCCTCACACATTTATGCTACCGGAGGTCCCTACAATGTATCCTTAATTGTAACCGCTGCCAATGGTTGTAAAGATACTGCAATACAAGTTGTAAACGTTTATCGTATTCCAATAGCAATATTTACTGAATTAGGTATGTGTTTAAATACCGGAGCTTCTTTTACTAATACATCTACTGTTACAGGAGCAACAATAGCGACATCACATTGGAATTTTGGTGATAATGTAACCAGTGTTCTGCCAAACCCAACGCATTTTTTCGCAACAAGCGGATCTTATCCGGTTACTTTGATTACATCAACATCTCAGGGATGTTATGATACATTAACACAAACCGTTCCTGTTTCAGCTGGTCCTACTGCTGCATTTACAGCAAGTGATGCAACAGCAAACATTGACCAGTCAGTTACATTTACCGACCAATCAACTACTGTTATTTCAAGGGTATGGAATTTTGGCGATGGATCGTCTGGTTCGAGCCAACAAAACCCGTCACACACCTATACCGTTGCCGGAGTGTATAATGTTTGTTTGATCGTTACGGATGGAAACACCTGTAAAGACACTGTATGCGAAACAGAAATAGTATCTACTCATCCTGCAGGACCAAGTGGATTTTCGCCAAATGCCGATGGACAAAATGATGTGTTCAAAGTATTTGGAGGGCCTTTCAAAACATTTAATCTCAGAGTTTATAATGCCTGGGGAGAATTAATATTTGAATCATTTAAACAATCTGATGGTTGGGATGGTAAACGTAATGGTGTTGATCAGCCGATAGGAGTATATGTTTATACTGTTGTAGGAACAACTGAAGATGACAATGAATATAAACTATCAGGCGATATAACTTTGTTGAGATAAAAAATGCGAATGAAAAATATAAAAGATAAAACGAGTACAAACAAGTTCCGATTCCAAAAAGGTATAGGAAAAGCTGTTTTGTTGTTTTTATTTTTACCATCTCTTGTTTTTGGTCAGGATTTTCATCTTTCACAATACGATGCACCACCATTGTTTTTAAATCCTGCAATGACAGGCATGTTTGATGGCCATTATCGTGTACATGCACAATATCGCACACAATGGGCTGCTGTTGCCAGCAAACCATTTACAACAAGTGGAATTTCATTTGATATGCCGGTAAAAAAATTCGGTGTTGGGTTACAAATTATGAATGATCGGGCAGGTGCAGGAGCTTACAATGTTGCAAGCGTATTGTTATCGGTAGGTTATGATGTTGTTTTTGATAAAGAAAACAGTCACCACCTTGCATTAGGCGTTCAGGGAGGAATTCGTCAAACAAGTTTTGATGTGGGTAAATTGACTTTCGCTAATCAATACATTGGGGATAATGGCGGTAGCTTTAATTCAGCCCTTTCAAGCGGTGAAACTTTTAGTAATACAAGTCTTACGGTATCTGATTTTAATGCAGGAGCTTTGTATTATTATGCGAAAGAAGGGGTTCGCCTGAATCCATTCATAGGGTTTTCGGCATTTCACCTTACAGAGCCGAATGAAAGTTTTATAGGGGCAAACAATAAATTGCCAATGAAATATTATGTGCACGCAGGAACAAAAATAAATGTGAATGAAAAAGTTCAATTGTTGCCAAAGGTGCTTTATATGAATCAACTGAATAGTCAGGAAATCACCGTATCTGTTTTAATACATTACTATTTAAAAGATGCCGACACTTACTTAATACTGGGCCCAACATTCCGTAGTAAAGATGCTGCCATTCTTGAAGCAGGAATAAAAAAAGGAAGATACATTGCACGTGTGAGCTATGATTTTAATACATCAACATTAAAAACAGCATCAAGTTCACATGGTGGTTTTGAAATATCATTGACATACACTGCTCGCAAAAACAAACCAAACCCTTTGGCAAACTGTCCGAGATTATAATTTGTTGTTTGCTGTTTTGTTGATTTTTTAAATGTAGAAAGTTTTTATGAAAAGGATTGTCACATTATTAATTTTGTTTGTAACTGTAGCCACTTTTGCTCAAACCAAAAGAGAATGGTTGGCTTATGCAGATATGGCATTTAAAAATGGAGACTATTCAAATGCAGCAATGTATTATCAAAAGGTGATTGATAAAACGACCCCTGCCGACATCATTCATCCCTACGAAACCAAAATTTATTCTGTACCACCAAAAGCAGTAAAAAAAGATTCAACAACAGCTGCAAAAGATACTTCAAAAGCACCAACAGCTTCAAATGTACAGGAGCAATATGTGGTTCATCAGATAGCGGAATGTTATCGTTTAGGACGTGATTACAAAAATGCAGAAGACTGGTATCAGAGATCATTAAAAAATAACGCGGCACAATATCCATTTGAAAGCTATTGGTATGGTGATGCGTTGATGAAAAACAAAAAATATCCGGCTGCAAATCTTCAATTTGAAGCAGCTGCAAATGCAGCGGAACATAACGATACTGCTTTGTTTAAACTTGCAAAACAAAAAATATCCGGATGTTATTTGGCAATAGACGCCAACAATATGCAAAAAGGAGTTATTGTCACAGAGCTTGATTCTGTTATCAATACAGGTACTTCAAGTTTCTCTTTGAGTTATTATGGCGATGAAAACACCATTGTGTTTGCTTCATCTCGTGATGGTAACACCATTACCGATCCTAAAAAACAAGTAGCAAAATATACTTCAGATCTATTTGTAGCCACAAAATCTGAAAAAAATTGGTCAGACCTGAAAAAGGTGGAAGGGCCTATGAACACTGATCAAAATGAAGGTGCCGGATTTTTAACATTAGATGCAAGCAGATTCTTTTTTGTTAGAGAATCAACCATCAATAAAAACGAGAAAGATATTTATTTTTCTAGATTTTTTAACGGAGAATGGTTGATGTCACAGAAAATGAATGATAAAGTGAATTTAGAAGGATATAAAAGCACCGACCCTTCAATTGTACCCGATAACAGTATTATTTATTTTTCATCTGATCGCCCCGGTGGTTATGGTAAAATGGATATATGGTATGAATTTATTGATCAGGATGGCAGAACATATGGTGAACCGGTTAATATGGGACCAAACTTTAACACCGCAGCTGATGAGGTGAGCCCATTCTTTCACAGGGCAACAACAACATTGTACTTTAGTTCTGATGGGCATCCCGGTTTTGGGGGCTTAGATGTTTTTAAATCATCTCTGAATTTAAACGACTCCGTATGGTCTGTGCCTAAAAACCTTGGGCAACCTATCAATTCAAATAGTGATGATAATTACTTTGTGTTGGATGGAAGCCAAATGAATGGCTATGTTACTTCTGACCGTAAGGAATGTAAAGCCTGTTCGGGCGGAGGTGCTTGTAATAAAATTTATTCTGTTACCAAACAACCTCTTATTTATGATGTACGTGGTACCGTTTATAACTCTGAAAACAACCAAGGAATAGCAAATGCGACCATCACGTTTAAAGATATTCGCAGTGATTGGGAACCATTTGTAATACATACCGATTCTGTTGGGGGCTATTTTTATAAACTTAAACCCGGTGTTGAGTTGTATATGAAAGCACAGCGACAAGGCTTTTTAGGTGATGCAGGTACTGTTTTTACTTTGGGTTTAACAGAATCAAAACATTTTGAAAAAGATTTTTTCCTTGCACCCCTTTCATCTGAAAGTGTTGTTTTTCCGAATTTAGAATTTGATAATGAAATGGTGGTATTGCGCCCGGCATCTAAAAAAACGTTAGATGAATTAGTGGATTTTCTTAAACTTAATAATAATTTGAATGTGGAAGTTACTTCACATACTGATATTGATGAACGAGGCAATGACAAAAACAACATAAAACTTTCTGAAGAGCGTACTAAATCATCAGTTGATTATTTGACCTCAAAAGGGATCGCTGCCCAACGAATAATATCAAAGGGTTTAGGAGATACAAAACAGTTTGTTCTGAAGCCAAAAACAGAAGAAGAGCATCAAAAAAACCGTAGAACAACATTTAGTATTGTTAAATAATACGAAGTTTTGTTTCTGCCCATTTCCCCGAACACCCCATTTTCAGTATAAACCCCACAGATGAATAAAAAAGTAAAACGAATACTAATCACATTAGTGGTATTAGCCATAGTGTGGCTGGGAGCATGCTATAGCCTGCTTATCGTATCTCCAAAAATGATTTTTAAGTGCGGGAAAAGCAAAAACATAGTATTTAATATTCAACCGGTTCAGGAGTTCAGATTAAACGCTGCCGGAGATAGCATTGATATTTTATGGATAGCTAACGACACTGCAAAAATCACTTATTTATACTTGTCGGGCAACATAGGGCGGCTACCCAAAATAATTGACGACTTACATCCATTTGGAAATATTTGTGCACCAGCTTATCCCGGGTATTCAAAATCTACCGGGTTGCCAACTACCGAAAACACTTATGAAACGGTAGATATAGCCATTAAATTTTTGAAAGAAAAAAACATTGACCTAAAAAACACAGTAATATTGGGGCATTCATTGGGAGGTTCACCTGCAATGTATGCTGCTGTTCATTATCCCGAACTTAAAAAAGTAATTACAGTAAATACTTTTTATAGCATGACAAAAATGTGCGAAGATAAGTATAAAATTTTATGTTTATTCAGTGGTAGTATCCTTAATACCGCATCATTGGCTCCAAATGCAAAAGCGCCGGTATTGATTTGTCATAATCCGGTTGATAGTTTAATCTCTTTCGAACAAGGAGAAATGTTGTATAAAATAGTTGGAAGCAGTCAAAAAGAATTTCGGAAAATAAGCGGCAACCACAGCGAATTTAATATGGCTGAGGTGTTGAACATTCCATTTCCTTCGAAAAAAGAAAAATAAAGTAAACTGTTTTTCAAAAAGCACAGCCCTTCGAAAAAAATAAAACGTTATTTCCCTTTGTATCTAAAAATTATTTAGTGCAAGTAAAAGTCCCACCGTACTGGCCAGCATCTTTTTTTGAAGAATTTTCAAAGTCATTTACATCTGTTGATGTCCCACACTTTTCTCCATAATCCTTAATTGTATTTCCGTTGGCATCTTTTATTGTACAATGAGAACATTTCTTACAAGATGAAAAAGTCAGGGTAACAAAAAGAAATATACATGTAATAAAAAATAAATTTTTCAGTGTTTTCATTTTATTTATATTTTGAATGTCCAACACATCGGGCTTTTCGGTGTCGCCCTGTTTTTTTAAGTGGTCGCTTGTCTCCACTTTTGTTTTGCAAATATAAGAATTAGTTTTCAGTCAAGAACAGGCAAAACAAAACTTTGGTTGTCTCTCGTTTGTGAGACACAAAAAATGCCAACAGTACCAACGTTTTTAATTTGCTATTTTAATTTATTTTCATTACGTTTGTATCTCGCACTTAACCTATCTGAACATGAGGAAAAACTTACTCCTTTTACTTTGTTTTGGGTTGTTTCATTTTTCTTTTTCACAACAAAACTCTGTACCTGTAGATGTTCCGCCAATAAATAATTATCAGGCAGAATTTATGCAAGCCTATATAGATTACCCTGAAATTCCGCAGGGGATGCTTGAAGCAGTCGCTTTTAACAATTCGCGATTTTTTCATATCACACATACTGTAAATGATCCCGAAAGCTGTATCGGTTTGCCAAATGCCTATGGCGTTATGGGCCTTACACTTGATGGTAAAAATTATTTCAGAAATAATTTGGTTACGGTATCCACACTGTCGGGTTATTCAACACAAGACATTATTAATGATCCGAAAACAAATATTTTAGCGTGTGCCAAAGCGTATTCGGTATTAATGTCAAATTTAAATGCTCAAACCAATGATATTGCAAGCCAGGTTCCTGTTCTTATTGCATTAAGCGAGCTTCCGGATGATGATCTTCAAAATAATTTCGCACTTAATACTCAGTTATATTCCATTCTCTATTTTCTTAATAAGCAGGAATATCAGCAAGCATATGGTTTTCCGCTGTATACCATAAATCTGGCAACTATTTTTGGCGAAGATAATTATAAGGTATTGAGTTCTCCTTTTGTTATTGTTAGCGAAAAATCCATTATAAATAAAAATGGAAATCACTACCATAAAAGCCATAGTCCAGGTGGCCCGCCTTCAACACAAAGCACTGATTATGGTCCGGCACTTACTAATCTGCTAACTTGTAATTATAGTTCTCGAAATGGTACATCTATCTCTGCTGTAACTATTCATACGGTACAGGGTTCTTACTCAGGCTGTATTGGTTGGTTTCACAATTGTAATGCTCAGGTTTCGGCCCATTATGTGGCACGTTCGTCAGATGGACAACTAACCCAATGTGTTCGTGAATATCAAAAGGCCTGGCATGTTGGCTCTGAAAATCTGTATACTATTGGTATAGAACATGAGGGGTATGTTAATAACCCATCGTGGTACACCAATGCAATGTACACTGGTTCTGCGGCTTTAGTCAGAGATATTTGTGTTAGTAGTGGTTATGGTATTAACCCTACTACTTGCTGGAATGGTCCTTCCTGTAGCGGAGGCTGTGTAAAGCCTGCCAGTATTCATATCAAGGGGCATCAAATGTTTCCCAATCAAACACATGTTGATCCAGGAATTAACTGGAACTGGCCGCTCTATTATTGTAAAATAAATAATTGTAATTCCGGTCCGCCAAATCCCCCTACTCCTGCTTCCACCAACAATGCCTGTGGCGACAAAACATTGTCACGTCCCAATCCCCCTTCGGGCACCACATATTACTGGCAGGGCACCAGTTGTGGTACCAGTACAGGAAATTCATCTTCAACCTATACCTGTACCAGTTCCGGTACTTATTATTTAAGAGCCAAATCCAATGGAGTATGGTCGGCATGCAGCTCAGTAGCAGTAACTGTAAATCCGGTACCTGCAGATGCACCGGCACCGAGTACCACTACCAATCAGTGTGGTCCGCAAACCTTAACCCACGGTGCCGAACCGGGCGGAGTAGATTTTTATTGGCAAAATACCAGCTGTGGTACTACCACCAGCCATGGGCATGCAACAACATTTTCAGCACCAACAACAGGCACCTATTATCTGAGAGCCCGAACAACAGCAGGTTGCTGGTCAAACAATTGTTCATCAGTAGCGGTAGCAGTAGCACCTACCCCGGCAACACCACCAACCCCATCAGTAAGTACAAACAGTTGTGGCCCGTTAACCTTAACCATGGGTACAGCTCCGGCAGGACAAACCTATTACTGGCAAGGCGCCAGCTGTGGAATAGATATGACAAATCCGGCAAGTACAACTATAGCGAGTACATCAGGTATATACTATCTAAGAGCATTAAGTAATCAAGCCTGCTGGTCGAACTGCTCATCAGTAGGAGTAACCATCATTGATTGTCCTACTAACCTTGGTTCATCCAATGGTGCTTGTCCGGGACCACCGGTAAACTTCAGTTGGATCAATTCCAATAATAACTGGTCGTTACAAGTATCATTAGATTCAGCATTTAGTAGCTATTTCTCTAAATCAGCACCCAATGTTACTTTGCTGACAGCCCCTGCAGGATTTAGCCCTGCATTAACCATTCAGCCAAACGCTACCTATTATTGGAGAATAGCCACAGGTAATGTATATACCTATGGTCCGCCATTTAGAGTACCTTTTTGTGATATTATAGCACCCACCACTATCATCAACCCGTTTGCATCCACTTGGCAGGATAGCAGCTTTACCGCAACATTTACCGATGCAGATGATAGCTTAGGATCAGGTTTAGGTAAAAGCTATTACAGAGTACTTGATTTTAATGGTAGCGAATGGAGAGCCAATACAGCGCGCGGATTTGCCAATGACAATTTTGATAATACCAACCTGAGTCCTGAATGGAGCAATCATGCAGGTACGTGGGCAACCAATTCAGGATTTTTGGTACAAAGTAATGATACATTAAACAATACCAACCTATCCACAGCATTAACACAAAATCTTTCCAACCGCTACCTGTACCATTGGAATGCAAAAATAGAAGGCAGTGGAAGCAGCAGAAAAGCAGGATTTTATTTTTTCAGTGATAGTGCATCACTACCCAACAGAGGAAACTCGTATGAAGTAGTATTCAGGATAGACGATAATAAGCTACAATTCTATAAAATAACCAATGATATCCCGGCATTAGTAAAAAGCAAAAACTATAGCTTTACCCCGGGTCAGTTCTATGATTTTAAACTGATCTATAATCGGATCACCGGCAAGATGGATGTTTACATTGATAATACCGTGGTAGAAAGCTGGCAGGATGGTAGCCCACTATCAAGCGGAAGATATGTATCCTTCAAAACAAGCACATCAAGTATGATCGTGAATTATTTTAAAACCTTCCGTTCACGTAACCCTTCAGTAATGATCAATGTAGGAACAGGAAACAATAATGATATACGGTACGAAAATACAAGTGTAACCCAATCAGCAGGTAAAATAGAATCGATAGTAAATGATGTAGCAGGTAATCTGTCAACATTACAATCCAGCACAGTAGATGTAGATTGGACAGCCCCAAGTGCAATACCATTTGTAAATGATGGCCCGGGAGCGGATATAATCACAACAACTGATAGTACAGAGTTAACCGCCAACTGGTCACCATCAGCTGACCCAAATTCAGGGATAGCAAAATATCATTATTCAATAGGCACAAGCCCGGGCGATACAAGTGTATGTGGTTCAACAGATAATTTGCTACAATTACTGGGAACAAAAAGTGCTTTACAATTAATCGTAAATCAAATTTATTATTTTAATATTCAGGCAGAAAATGGTGCCGGAATGTTATCAGCAGTAACAAGTTCAAACGGACAAAAGTATGTTGCAAACACTATTAATGTTGAAGAAGAAATAGGATTAACGGGCATAAATATTTATCCCAATCCATTTAATAACAGTACAACGGTGAATTACAAATTAACAAAATCAGAAAAAATCGAGATTAGTTTATTTGATGTATTGGGCAAAAAACTAACAGAATTAAAAAATGAAGAACAAGGAGCAGGCGAGTATAAATATAAGATAGATGGTACTCAACTGGGCTTGAACAAAGGCCTTTATCTGGTTGTTTTTAAAACAGAAAAAACAACTGCTTTTGTTAAAATTGAATTTAAATAGTTTTTAAATCATACGGATGAAACTAAAAAACGCATATTTAATTCTACTTGTATTAGTTGTTTTTATTAGTGGTTTAGAAACACTCCACTCACAAAATAAACAAACACTAACAGGTTGGAATGTTAAAGAAATATCTTCAACCAAATGGAATACTACAGATGGTGTTCCTTACAAAGAGGTGCCCGGAGCCAATATTGGCGCTACTTCTTTTGCGGTAATGGATGAAAACAGAATTGCTTTTTTATCAAATGCAAGCAACGAAATTATTATTACCAATAAAAATAATGGGAAAGCGATAAAAAAATTCCCCATTTCATTTATTCCAAGAAATTTTGTTTATGAAAACGGATTATTTTATGTGCTTGATGAACAGTCTGTGGTTACTTACAATGAGGCAGGCAAAAAAATAAAAACGTTTGAATTTCCGGCTTCATATATAGCGGTTGTGAGATTAACACGTTTTAATAATTCCACTTATTTATTATTACCAACAGGAAATAGTTTAATGATAGAATCAAATGGAGCTTCTGTTGCCGTTAAAGAATTTGAAGGCTGGATAACATCAAATGGTGTTTTTGTGATTTCAAAAATTACTGGCGATAATTCATATTCGATCGAGATAAAAACATCCGGACAGGCGAGTGGCAAAACAAGTGAAAAAACCTTTACTACCGACTTAAGGATTGCAGGAGCCTTTGTTGTTGGGTCAACTGAAAATAGGCTAATTCTGGACGTTCAAACATTTGTTTCAGAAAATCCGATAAGTGTTGAAAGAAAAATCATAGCAATTGAATTGAATAAAAATGGATTAGGCAACATTGTTTCAAGTATCAAAGTGCCCGATTGTTATTACGTACTTTCTTTTACGGATTTTTATGTTTCATCAACCGGTGCGCTGTTAAATATGGTTACTGCACCTCAAGGGATAACTGTTTTTTCGCTTGAAGAGAACAGGTCAATGATGGCTAAAGGATATCCGGCTGCTTTAACAGCAATTAAATACCATTTCAATGATCACTTAGTTAAAGTGGATTAAAAAACAGCAAAAACAATGAAAAAAATTTACGGTACAAGCATATTGTTTTTTTTATTGTGTGGCTATTCCGGCTTTACACAGATTACAAGGCCTCAAATATTAAGTAATGCGGCACCTTTTGGTAATTTCGCCTGGACAACCCACAACAACAATATATGGAATGGCGCTCATTGCGGAAGCTCTCGTGCGGTTTATTCTCCTAATTGGGTAACAGTTGGCACTCACCATACCGGTATGCCCTATTGCTGGGGTGGCTTTAATACAACAAATCAATTCATAGCAGGGATGAACAGCGGAAAATCAGCCGGTGATGCCTGTAGTGGTTTTGGCGGTCAGGGCGGGTGTTCCGGCTTAAGTGGCACTTCTTGTGGTGCAGGATGCGATTGTTCCGGTTTTGTTTCTGAAGCATGGGGGATAAGTTACCATTGTTCCACCAGTTGTATACCAAGTATTTCAACAGCATGGAGCCATTATTCACAGCTATTGCCCGGAGATTGTTTAAATTATGCTTCAAGTCATGTGCGCTTGGTTTTGTCATATAACAATGGAACTATTTCTTGTCAGGAATCTTGTGGAACGTATTGGAAAAATGTTTTTCTTTCTTATACACCAAGCCAGGTAACTTCATACTCTCCAAGGTATTATAATCATGTGGTGAATGCATTGCCACCGCCTACCCCAACTGTTACTTCTAACAATAATTGTGGCGACAAAACACTTACACGGGCTAATCCACCTTCAGGATGCACCTATTACTGGCAAGGCACAAATGCTAATGGAACCAATACCGGAAACTCCTCCTTGAATTATACCGCAAATGTTCCAGGAACAAATACTTATTATTTGAGAGCAAAATATACTTCCGGAGGAGCATGGTCAGCAAGCAGTTCAAAAACGGTAACGATAAAACCAATACCGGCAAATGCTCCAATACCTACGGCTACAACAAATCAATGTGGGGCACAAACATTAACAAGAGCAGCTCCTCCTGCAGGAGAAAAATATTATTGGCAAGGTACCACTTGCGGAACAAACAGTAGTAATGCAGCTCTTCATTATACCGCGCCCACTTCAGGAATATATAAGTTAAGGGCAAGAGATATTGGTGGTGGTTGTTGGGCAACCGCCTGCTCTCCGATTGCAGTTTCGGTAGCACCTACTCCTGCACCTCCATCTGCACTATCGCAAAGTTCAAATAGTTGTGGGCCTGTAACACTCACTACTCCAAATGCCCCTGGAGGTCAAACCTACTATTGGCAGGGTACCAGCTGTGGGATAAGTACCACCGATACATTCAGTACGCATACAGTAACAGCATCAGGTCAGTATTACCTTCGTTCACTTAGCTCACAGGCATGCTGGTCGAACTGCTCTTCAGTGGGAGTAACCATTGTTAATTGCCCGAACGGTCTAAATACTACTATTAGCGGCTGCCCCAATGCAACGGTTAATTTCAACTGGCTAAACTCTAATACTAACTGGGTTTTGCAAGTTTCACTTGATTCTGCATTCAGTAGTTTTTATTCAAAACCGGCTTCCAATGTAACTGTCCTTAGCGGATCATCGGGCTTTACCCCTGCACTTACTTTTCAGGCTAACGCTACTTATTACTGGCGCATTATGGTTGGCAATGTTTATACAGATGGCCCCACTTTTACCATTCCATTTTGTGATATAATTTCTCCTGCAACAATTATTGACCCGCTTCCAGTTTGGCAGGATAGTAGCTTCACCGCCACTTTTACTGATACG
This sequence comes from Bacteroidota bacterium, assembly GCA_023251855.1. GTDB lineage: Bacteria > Bacteroidota > Bacteroidia > 2-12-FULL-35-15 > 2-12-FULL-35-15 > 2-12-FULL-35-15. The sequence continues at coordinate 1,282 of JAHEYA010000007.1, read as the reverse complement.
GATGATAGTTTAGGTTCCGGTATCGGTAAAAGTTATTACAGGGTGATTGATTTTAACGGAACAGAATGGAGAGCAAACGGTTTGAATGGTTTCGCCAATGATAATTTTGATAATGCACTAAATGCTGAATGGACGGGCTATACAGGAACATGGGCAAACGCTACAGGGTTTTTAATACAGAGTGATGATTCGGTAAGTAATTCAAATCTTTCGGGCCAATTAACACAAAATTTATCTAACAAATACTTGTATCATTGGAATGCAAAAATAGAAGGAGGAGGAAGTAACCGCCAAGGAGGCTTTCATTTTTTCAGTGATAGCGCATCATTACCAAACAGAGGAAATTCCTATTTTGTAATGTTCCGTGTGGATGAAAACAAACTGCAATTTTTTAAAGTAACAAACGATATTCCGATGCTTGTAAAAACTAAAAATTTTAGTTTTGTTGCAGGTCAGTTTTATGATTTTAAACTTGTATACAGCCGTATTACCGGCAAAATGGATATGTATATTGATAATACACTTATTGATAGCTGGCAGGATGGAAGCCCAATAGCAACCGGTAAATATGTTTCATTCAGAACAACTAATGCAAGTATGAAAATAAATTATTTTAAAGTTTTCCGATCAAGAGCATCATCAACAATAATAAATGTAGGAGCCGGTACTACAAATGATATTCGTTATGAAAACACAAGCCCTTCGCAATGTGCAGGTAAAATAGAATCAATTGTTACTGATGTAGCAGGTAACCTGTCAACCATCGTTTCAACCAATGTAAATGTGGATCGTACGGCACCATCTGCGGTGGCATTTGTAAATGATGGGTCAGGAGCTGACATTACTGTAACTACTGATAGTACTGAGTTAACAGCCAATTGGTCGCCATCATCCGACCCTAATTCAGGAATTGCAAAATACCATTACACGATTGGCACAAGTCCCGGAGATACCAGTACATCCGGCTCAACCGATAATTTTATTCAGTTGATAGCTACCAAAAATCCACTTACATTAATAATAAATCAAATTTATTATTTTAATATATGGTCGGAAAACGGAGCGGGAATGCTGTCTTCAATTTCCAGTTCAAATGGCCAAATGGTAGTTGCCAACACTACTACTGTTGAGGAACAGAATCCTATAATAGGATTAAGCGTGTACCCGAGTCCGTTTGAAAACAGTACAACTCTTGATTACAAATTAATGAAATCGGAAAAAGTGGAGATTGGATTATTTGATTTGTTGGGTAAAAAAATATCGGGATTTAAAAATGAAAATC
>JAHEYA010000151.1 GCA_023251855.1 Bacteroidota bacterium | reverse complement strand
TTTTTATGTTCGAAAAAACATCGAATCGTTATTAAATAAAGACAAACTTATTGATACCATAATTCTTGGCTGTACTCACTATCCCTTGCTCATTAATAAAATAAAAAAATATTTACCCGAAAATATTACGCTTCTTTCTCAAGGAGAAATCGTTGCAAATAGTTTGGTTAACTATTTGGACCGACATCAGGAGATGGAGCAAAAATGCAGCAAGGGAGGCTCTATAGAGTTTTTCACAACCGATTCGCCTGAAAATTTTGATGCGGCAGCAAGTATGTTTTTTGGAAAGGCAGTGAGATCAAAACACCTGGGGCTATAGTGCATCCGTAAGGGTGTACTACAAATTGCACAAATTTATTTCTCCCCTCTGGGGCTTTATATTCATGGGCGTTCATATCACTACCAATATTTCATCCCTACTGGATTAAACACTGAACAACTCCATAGGAGTGAAATATTGGTAGAAAAAGGGTAACAACAACGATTTCAAAGCTCCTTAGGAGCGAAATATTAAAGCTATGCAATTTGTCGTACACCCAATGCGTAAGGCTAATCAGCTTTTTCTTAATTCTTCATTAATGATCTTGTTAATTTCCTGCGCTCTGTTGATAATCATAAAATGAGTTCCATTTTTAATCGAATAATCGCAATTCAAAATTTTGCTGTAAGGTAAGATCTGGTCCGCTGTTCCATGAATATGAATAATGTTTTCAGGTATCTCCTCATTTTTCCAGGAAAGAATACAATGTACCGCCCCTTTAAAATAGTTTTCGGGGGCTGAGTTAAGCATTTGTGCGAATCTTTCACGGTGCTCTTTATTCACTACACCAAATTGTTTTTGTAAAAACATAGCTGATCTTTTATAAACAGTATCACTCAATTTTTTATACAGAGGTATGTTTGACCACATTTTTATTTTAAACGGAACTTCTGATCTTGTTTTATTGCTTGAAACTACAAACGTTTTAACAGGGTTTAATTTTTTGGCAATCTCAACACTACACATTCCACCAAATGAAACACCTATCAATGCAAATGGTTGAGAGGTATCAATTTGTTCCGACAAACGCATAGCATAATCGGGTAGTGTTTCGTTTTTAAAAGGTGTTACCCATTTGATATGCAAAATTGTACAACCCTCTAATTTAAGGTTTCTGTAAATGTTTTCATTTACACCCATTCCGGGTATGCAATACATATTTAGCATGCTCTCAAACTAATTTTTCTCTCAGTCATTCTGAAATTTTTTCAATTACAAAAACTTATTTTTATAATCTTCCCTGCTTTTATTAATCACTTCATATGCTTCTTCACGTCCATAAACATTGGTGATTTCGCAAGTTGCGGCTCCAAGCCCAGGAATATTTTTATAGGTTAAAAAATAATGTTTCAAGCGGTTTATCACTGCTTCAGTGCAATCCGTAATATCTCTCCAACTTTCATAAACTTCATCATCTTTCATAACTGCAATAATTTTATCATCGGCTTCGCCTTTATCTATCAAACGCAAGCCACCAATAGGAATCGCTTGTAACATAATATCACCATGAGTAATTGTTCTTTCACTCAATACACATATATCAAGCGGATCACCATCACCTTTTTGTATTTCTCTGCCTGATTTGAATGCCGCATACTGCGCGACTTTCACATCACAATATGTTTGAGGAATAAAACCATAAAGTGTTGGCACAACATTAGAAAATTTTTGAGGTCTGTCAATTTTTAAATGTCCGCTTTCTTTATCAATTTCATACTTAACAGTATCTGTTGGAACAATTTCAATAAACGCTGTCACAAGCACAGGTGCTTTATCACCAATGTTGATACCATGCCATGGATGTGCTTTGAATTTATTTGTCATTTTTTATTTCTTGTTATAACGTAAACAATTGCCATTACGGTAAATGAAATTAGAATCAGAATCAATTTTATTATTCCGCTTGGTTGCTCATTTTGCGGATTGGAATCCTGTTGTTGTTTATTGCTTGCAGTGTTCTGTGGAAATGTTTGAATTCCAAATGTTTCTTTCAAAAAAAATTTCTCCTCTTCAAATGTACGTTGTGCATTGGTTTGATAAAAATCTTTCGACACATCACCAAAAAATTTCCGGGAATGCCCACATAAAGTAACATTCATTTCATCAAACCTTTTAAAAGTAGAATAGATTAACCATTCTTCATCTTTCGAAAAGCTCATCATACAAGGGGTTGAACAATCAAAATTAATTTTTAAATGTTGCTGTATCCTACCTTTATAAAGTTGACTTACTGTAAAATAAGCGATAGCATTCCCTTTAACAGGACAAGAAGAAACCGAATCGATTTTTCCAAAAAAAATCACATCATAGTTATTTCCGGATTCTTTTGAAATCGGCTTTATAGGCGGACATTCGCAAGCATCTGTTATTTGCGAGAGAAGAGTGAGTAAAAGGGAAAAAAAAATTTTCATTTTTTTCAGTACTATTTCATGTTCTTCAAGAACTCAATACTGCTTTCTATTTGAGTGTACAAAATTTTATCTACATCCATAAAAGGAATAACTTTACGATAATCGGAGATTGTTTTTTCAATTGCCGGAGATGACTTTGCCGGTCGTCTGAACTCCATTGCCTGTGTAGCATTTAGAAGTTCGATTGCCAAAATCCGTTGTAAATTTTCAACTACTTTATAACATTTTGTTGCAGCATTGGCACCCATTGAAACATGATCTTCTTGTCCATTTGAACTTACTATAGAATCAACAGAAGCAGGAGAACAGAGCTGTTTATTTTGACTTACAATAGATGCGGCAACGTATTGAGTAATCATATATCCGGAATTTAAACCGGATTTTGCAACCAAAAAAGTTGGCAACCCTCGCAAACCCGCAATTAATTGATAGGTGCGCCTTTCGGAGATGCTACCTAATTCAGCTAAAGCAATTGCTAAAAAATCAAGTGCCAAAGCAAGTGGTTGCCCATGAAAATTACCGCCCGAAATGATTTCATCTTCGTCAGGAAAAACAGTAGGGTTATCAGTAACTGCATTTATTTCAATTAAAAAAACGTTTGTCGCATTCTCAATAACATCCTTTGAAGCACCATGTACCTGCGGGATACAGCGAAATGAATACGGATCCTGCACATGTTCTTTTTTACGTTTAATAAGCTCACTGCCTTCCAAAAATTTACGAATATTCGCAGCAGTTTCCAATTGTCCTTTGTGAGGCCGAATGCTGTGAATATGTTCTTTAAAAGGATCTAAACGACCATCAAAAGCATCCAATGAAATTGCACTTATAACATCGGCTGCTCTTTCCAATCTTTTAGCTTGTAACAAACACCATACACCATATGCACTCATAAATTGAGTGCCATTCAGCAATGCTAATCCTTCTTTCGATTTAAGCTGAACCGGCTGTAAATTCAATGCTTTTAACACATCTGCAGCAGCCTTCTTTTTACCCTGAAAAACAACTTCACCCATACCTAACAATGGTAAACTCATATGAGCCAATGGAGCCAAATCACCCGAAGCGCCTAATGAGCCTTGTTGATAAACCACAGGCAAAATATTATTATTAAAAAAATCTACTAGGCGTTCAACCGTTTGTAACTGCACACCTGATTTACCATACGAAAGCGCTTGAATTTTCAACAACAACATCAGTTTCACAATTTCATTTGGAACTTCGTCACCAGTTCCGCAGGCATGCGACATCACTAAGTTTCGTTGTAGTTTTTCTAAATCTTGATCAGGAATAATTACATCACATAAAAATCCGAATCCGGTATTAATACCGTAGATAGGCTCCTTTTGCGAACTTATTTTTTTATCTAAATATTCCCGGCAACGGATAATATATTTTTTTACTTCATCAGATAAAACAAGTTTTTTGTTTTCAGAAATAATCTCTGAAATTTTTTCGAATGTTAATTTTTGAGTTGTGATAGGATGCATATTTTTCTTTTACCACTCTGAAACACTAATGTTTAAAGCAATCTTGGTGACCTTAAAGTTTTAGTGGTTATTTTTAAGTATCTCAATTATATCTTCTATTGTTTTTTTATCCTGACTACCGGATGCCATATTTTTCAATGTAAGCAACCCATTTTGTACTTCATCACCACCAACAATTACAACAAATGGAATTTTTTTATCATCTGCGTAACTCATTTGCTTTTTCATTTTAGCAGTGGCATCCGGATAAATTTCGGAATTAATCTCCGCTTTGCGAACCCTTGCTAATAAAGGGATGCAGTAATTTTGTTCGGTTTCACCAAATGTTACAAAGAGCACTTTTGTGGATGCTGAAACTGATTCAGGAAATAAATTTAATTCGTTTAATACATCATAGATCCTGTCAGCGCCAAATGAAATACCAACTCCAGACATATTTGGCAAACCAAAAATTCCTGTTAAATCATCATATCTGCCACCACCACAAATGCTGCTGGTTAAAGTTCCATTTGTTGCTTTTACTTCAAAAATAGCCCCCGTATAGTAATTAAGACCACGAGCAAGAGTAATATCCAACTCGATTTGAGATTTGAAATCCGGAATTTGAGCCAATCCTTTGAAAATACATTCCGCTTCTTCAACGCCATTCAAACCAATTTCAGAAGTCGTTAAAAGTTTTTTCAAGAAATTTAGTTTCTCACTTGTTGAACCCTGAAACCGAATTAGTGGTTGTAGTTTTTCAATTGCAACAACACTTACACCATTCTCCTGTAACTCTTTGTTTACGCCATCAACACCAATTTTATCGAGCTTATCAATTGCAACAGTGATAGTAGTAATTTTCTCTTTTTCACCAATCACTTCTGCAATTCCGCTTAATATTTTCCGATTATTTATTTTGATAAGAACAGGAACATTTAACTTTGTGAACACATCATCAATTAGTTGTACTAACTCCACTTCATTGATTAATGAATTGCTTCCGATTACATCCGCATCACATTGATAGAACTCGCGGTAGCGACCTTTTTGAGGCCTATCTGCTCTCCAAACAGGTTGTATCTGATAACGCTTGAAGGGGAAAGTAATTTCGTTTTGGTGTTGAACTACGTAGCGGGCAAAGGGAACGGTAAGGTCATACCGAAGGGCTTTTTCTGAGATATATTGTGTAAATCCTTTTTCTCCCTGATTTTTGACTTCTGAAAGATGTTCATCATTCTTAAAATTAGAAAAATAATTCCCATTATTCAAAATTTTAAAAATTAACCGATCCCCCTCTTCACCATACTTACCCATCAATGTAGAAAGATTTTCCATTGCTGGAGTTTCAATCGGCAAATAGCCATACCGCTGAAACACTCTTTTGATTGTATCAAAAATATAATTCCGTTTCACCATTTCTTGTGGTGAAAAATCACGTGTACCCTTTGGTATACTTGGTTTCAATTTATTGAATTATTAATTTATCGAATCAGCTTACGAATATCGTAATTTTTTGGATTGGATGTAATAAGAACCTATAAATCTAAAAGGATTGTTATTTTTGTTCTGAAAAAAAAGCAAAATGAAAATTTAAGCCGATGAAAAAAGTAATTATTTTTATTGTTTCGGTTCTGATAGTAAGCACATCCATTGCTGATGAAGGCATGTGGCTACCCATGCTCTTAAAAAACAATTATGAGCAAATGCAAAAATTAGGACTAAAACTTACTCCCGAACAATTATACGATATTAATCACTCTAGTCTGAAAGATGCCATAGTATGGTTTAACGGAGGCTGTACTGCCGAAATTATTTCGGAACAAGGGTTATTGCTTACCAATCACCATTGCGGATATGATGCTATTGCCAAACACAGTACAACATCCGATAATATACTGGATAATGGCTTTTGGGCAAAATCATTTTCTGAAGAAAAAGAAAATCCGGGTATGTGGGCTTCTGTTTTAGTGTATATGGAAGACGTATCAGATAAGATAAACAAGGGCCTTGAAGGTGTAGATGCTAAAGATGTTGATGCCAAAAAAGAAGAACTATTCAAATCAATACGAGCAGCAGTAAGCAAAGAAAAGCACTATGACAGTTTTGTAAAATCTTTTTTTAAAGAGAATGCCTACTATTTATTCGTGTTTGATAAATTCACAGATATCCGCCTTGTAGCAGCACCACCACAAGCTATTGGTAAATTTGGCGGTGATACCGACAACTGGATATGGCCACGACATACGGCTGATTTTTCGATGTTCCGCATTTATGCGAATAAAGATAATGCTCCGGCATCTTATTCAAAAGATAATGTGCCTTATAACCCA
>JAHEYA010000150.1 GCA_023251855.1 Bacteroidota bacterium | reverse complement strand
GCAAAGCCGTTCCAACAGGAACAATTGAAGGATTGAGTATTGTTGATGATTATACTGTTAAAATTACTCTAACTGCACCAAGCACATCGTTTATATATGTTTTAGCTTCGCCCGGGACCAGCATAATTCCAAAAGAAGCAATTGAAAAGTATGGCAACAATTCAAAAGTTGGTACCGGTCCTTTTATTTTTGTTGAAAATACAGGAAATGACCGGGTAATCCTTAAGCGTAACGATACTTATCATGGTTTTGACTCAATAGGCAATCAATTGCCTTTTCTGGATTCGGTTGTAATCAAATTTTGTCCGACCAAAAAGGAAGAATTAGGGAAATTCAAGGATGGTGAACTATCTGTAGTAATGGGGCTTCCATCAGAATCTGTTAAAGATATGGTGGAGAAAGATATTGCTAATTTTCAAAATAAACAGCCAAAATATATATTGGACAGGTCACCGGAAATGCTTAGCCAATACTACTCCTTTAACCTTACAAAAACACCCTTTAACAATGTGAAAGTACGCAAGGCCTTTTCTTATGCAATTGACCGGAATAAAATTATTGAAGCCGTTTTAAAGGGAGAGGCTTATGGCCCCGGTATTTACGGGATATCACCACCCTCATTTAAAGGTTACGATGTTTCAAAAATTAAGGGGTATGACCTGAATATTAAAGAAGCTAAAAAATTATTGGCAGAGGCCGGTTACCCTAATGGAAAAGGGTTTCCTAAAGTAAAAGTTGAGTTAAACAGCAGCGGTTCTAAGAATGCAGATGTGGTGCTGGAGATACAAAAACAGTTAAAAGATGCTTTAAATGTGGCTATTGATTTTGAAGTGGTATCATTAAAACAAAAGTTAGAAGATGAAAAATATGCGCGAGCTGAAATCTCTCGTGCTGCATGGGTTGCTGATTTCCCGAGCCCTGAGAATTTTTTATGGGTGCTTTATGGAGCCGGTGTTCCTAAAGATACAACTATGCCATCCTGGCCAAATACCATGCGTTACAAAAATTCAAAATTTGATGAGTTATTTGATGCCGGCAAATCAGCAAAAACAGTCGCAGAGAGCTATGCTGCTTTTATGAAAGCGGAGCAAATTCTGGTGGATGATGCGCCAATAATGGTACTTTGGTATGGAGAAAGCAATCGTTTGATAAATTCAAATGTGCATAATTTTTTCACTAACCCAATGCGTTATAACGATTATTCTCAAGTGTATATAAAGGAGGTTGCTCCGGCTGAAGAAGCCAAGAAATAAGTCAAAAGAGAAAAAAGTTAAATTCAAAAGAAATCGAAATCCTTTTGAATTTAACTTTTTTCTCTTTTAAATTCCTTTAATATCCCGCTTTTGCAGAGCCAATATTTTCAATGGGGTGCCAGGTTGTTTTTATTTCCTGATTATCAATTATCATATACGGGCTTTGGGCCTTATCAGTAGTAATATCGAGTTTATCGTAAATAAAAATTCGCTTCACATTGAGTGATGCATTTTCTTTAATCAGCTTTATTTCCGCTTTATTTTGACGATAATAGGTCACAGCATTCACATCCATATGTGAAGAAAAATGAGTGTGCAGTTCATCACTTTTCCCGGTAAGAATATTTACTACACCACCCGGTAAATCAGAGGTGTTGAGCACTTCGGCAAATGTAACAGCACATAATGGTTTGCTTTCTGAAGCCAAAACAATACATACATTGCCTCCTGAAATAACTGGTGCAATAGCTGTTACCAAACCTAACAAGGAACTTTCTTCAGAAGCAATAATTGCCACAATACCTGTTGGTTCAGTAATCGAAAAATTGAAATGTGATGATGCCACAGGGTTTACTGAACTGAATACAGCCTGGTATTTATCGCACCATCCGGCATAATACACCAAACGATCAACTGATAGTGCAACTTCTTCCTGTGCAGCTTTTTCGGTTGATCCCTGCAATACCAACTCCGAAATAAATTGTTCTTTTCTGCCTTCCAGCATTTCAGCAATGCGATATAATATTTGGCTTCTGTTAAATGCAACACGTGCACTCCATCCGCCAAAAGCGCCACGAGCAGCAACTACAGCATTACGAAAATCTTTGCGTGACGACAAACAAATATTGGCGATCGCCTCTCCTTTTTTATTTTTCAGAGGATAAAATCTTCCTGATTCAGTTCTTGGAAACTGGCCTCCGATAAATATTTTGTATGTTTTTTGTACTTCCAATCTTGTTGTCATTTATTATTTGTTTTTTCTTCGGTTATCTTTTACCCCTGACAGGGTTTGAAACCCTGTCAGGGGTGTTATTTAAAACTTTAAATACGGCATAAGCCCATGTAATCCGCCTTCACGACCAAAGCCGCTTTCTTTGTATCCTCCGAAAGGAGAAGCCGGATCAAATTTATTATAGGTATTTGCCCACACCACACCAGCACGCATTTTGCTCGAAAGATTAAATATTTTAGAACCTTTATCTGTCCACACACCTGCTGAAAGTCCGTAAGCAATATTATTGGCCTTTTCAATCACTTCTTCAATAGTACGGAATGTTTGAACGGTTAAAACCGGACCAAAAATTTCTTCCTGAACAACACGGTGAGATTGAGATGAGTTTAAAAATAAAGTAGGGCGACAGAAAAACCCTTTGCCCGGAATAGAGCATGATGACTGATAAAAATCAGCTCCTTCATTTTTTCCAATTTTTATATACTCTTGAATTTTTAATAATTGTTCTTTTGAATTGATGGCTCCTATATCTGTATTTTTATCCATCGGATCGCCAACAATTAATGTTTCCATTCTGTCTTTTAATTTGCGAATAACAATATCGGCAACACTTTCCTGAACAAATAAACGGGAGCCCGCGCAACATACATGTCCTTGATTAAAGAAAATTCCATTGACGATACCTTCAACAGCTTGGTCGATTGGGGCATCTTCGAAAATAATATTTGCAGCTTTACCACCCAGTTCAAGTGTTAATTTTTTATCCGTTCCTGCAATTGCTTTTTGAATCATTTTACCAACATCGGTAGAGCCGGTAAAGGCTACTTTGTTGATGTCGGGGTGATTTACAAGGGCTGCACCGGTTTTACCTGCACCGGTTACAATATTTACAACACCATCAGGTAAACCGCTATCACGAATAAGTTCAGCCAGTTTAAGTGAGGTGAGCGATGTTGTTTCTGCCGGTTTTAAAACTACTGTATTGCCTGCCGCTAAAGCTGGTGCTATCTTCCATGCTGCCATTAATAAAGGAAAATTCCAAGGAATGATTTGACCAGCAACACCTAATGGTTGTGGGTTTCGGTTAGGAAAAGCATATTCCAATTTATCGGCCCAACCGGCATTATAAAAAAAGTGGTTCGCTGCCAAAGGCACGTCTATATCACGGCTTTCGCGAATCGACTTGCCTCCATCCATTGTTTCGATAATAGCAAATTCACGGGCACGTTCCTGCATTAATCGGGCAATACGGTAAATATATTTTCCACGTTCTTTTGCAGAAATAGCACTCCATTTATTAAATGCTTTACGTGCTGCTTTTACAGCTGTATCTACATCTTTTTCATCTGCTTCAGCTATCTCTGAAATTTTTTGTTCCGTAGCAGGATTAATCGTATCAAAATATTTTTTGCTGTTTGGTTTTACAAATTTTCCATCAATAAAAAGATCATATTGCTTTTGTAAAGCAATGTGCTTCGTATCTTCCGGAGCTGGTGCATATGCCCAGTCTGTTTTAAAATCCAATTTATTTTCTTGCTTTTTGCTCATTTTTTGTGTTTTTAAAATAGTTCACTGGAATTGAGACCTGTCAGGTTTTGAAAACCTGACAGGTCTATAAATCCATTATAATCTCTCCATTTCAGATTCTAATTCGGGTAACAAAATTTGGTTTTTTTGTTGATGACAAAATTTGAAATTTTCAATATCACCAAACAATTCTATCACTTCTTTTCTTTTTAATTGAGTTGGTTTATCAGAAATCGTTGAATGATAGGATGAGTATTTCCAATCCGTAATTTTTTCTACAAATCCATGTTGAACAGGGTTTGAGTGAATGTATTGTATCAATGATATTAAATATTCTGACGATTTTATTTCTTTTCTTTTGAAAGAACGAGTCAGTAAAGCACCTTTTCTTTTCTGTTGTTTATTCAAGGCTTGTGAATACCCATTAAAAAAATTGGAGAATTGTTTGCTGATGTGAAGGCTGAAAAAATCAATATCTGTAATGCCCCCTGACAGGGTTTTAAACCCTGTTAGGGTTATTTCTTCGTCAGGTAATTTGTTGGATTGTTTTAAAAATTGAAATACTTCTTCTTCTGATTTAATTTGTATTAGAAAATGAAAATGATTTGTCATTAAACAATAAGCATAGGTATTAGCAATGGGGGAAACGAATTCAGCAAATTTTTTCAAAAAATAAATATAGTTGTCGTTGTTAAAAAAAAGAGAATCGTTTCCAACTCCATGATTATAGATGTGGTAGAATTTGTCGGATTTTAATGATTCCTGATTCGATGTCATTTTTGCTAATGCTTCACCCAATTAACCCTAACAGGGCTTTTTGGTTATTCTAAGTGGGTTAATTTAAAAAAATATTTCCGTGGGTTTTTTACCCCTAACAGGGTTTGAAACCCTGTCAGGGTAACTAATCTTTCGAAAAATAATCTAAACTTTGATAAACGCCAGTTGTTTCTTTTGCAATTTGCATCAATACATCATTGGCTAAACTGCTGGCACCAAAGCGAAACCACTCGTTACTCAACCATGCCCCGCCTAATGTTTCTCTTACCATAACCAAATAATGTAATGCTGCTTTAGCGGTGGAGATTCCTCCTGCGGGCTTCATTCCAACCATTCTTCCGGTTTGATAATAATAATCGCGAATGGCTTCTAACATCACTAATGTAACCGGCATTGTAGCAGCAGGAGAAATTTTACCTGTTGATGTTTTAATAAAATCAGCACCGGCATACATTGCAATATCACTAGCTTTGCGTACATTATCTAAAGTTGAAAGTTCGCCTGTTTCAAAAATAACTTTTAATCGTGCTGTTCCACAAGCTTCTTTAATGGCGGCTATTTCATCAAAAACAAAAGCATCATTCCCTTTTAAAAACTCACCACGGGAAATAACCATATCAATTTCATCAGCACCATTTTCAACAGCAAACCGGGTATCTCCAATTTTTATTGCGCGTGTGGATTGTCCGCTAGGAAAGGCTGTAGAAACGGAAGCCACTTTTACAGTGCTTCCCTTTAATGCCGTTTTAGCTGTTTTTACCATAGTTGGATAAACACAAACTGCTGCAACGGTTGGTAAACCAGGGATTACATCATGCAAATGCATTGCTTTGTAACACATTTGTTTTACCTTGCCTTCCGTATCTTTTCCTTCCAAAGTGGTGAGATCTATCATGTTTAAAGCCATTTTAAGACCTTGCATCTTAGACTGTTTTTTTATACTTCTGGTAGTAAATCGGGCAACACGTTCTTCAACACCAACCTGATCAATTTTGGCAGTATTTTTAAAATCCGGTAAATTAATTTTTGTACTCATTGTTGATTTTTTTCTTGAGGTGAACAAAGATAAAAATAATTGTTGATTAATGATTTCGGGGCATAAGTTCTCCTGAAAATTCCACTACCTTTGGGCTTCTCCATTTTTAAAATTCTGTAGATGCGAATTTTTTATTTGATCTTATCCTTCTCTCTCTTAGTCGGAAAAAATTTTTCTCAATCCATCAACCCTTCGAAATATATTGCTACACTGAGGTTTGACAATAGCTACCCCGATTTTTTAGTTTTCAAAAAAGAGCAGGTATTCCCTGTTTCATTTTTATTTAATACCACACAAGATGGTAATAAAAGCGGAACTGTTGACGTAGAAGATGCCTGCGAGAACATTGTACAGTATGCAATTGGTGATAGTATATATGGAGAAGGCAGAACTGGCATTGCCGGAAGAGGCCCTAATGATCAGCGGCCGGCAATTTATTTTCATTTTGTAAAATGTGCAGGGTATGATGTGTATGAATACTGGCTTTATTATGCCGACAATGATTATATGAATAATCACGAACATGATTGGGAAAAGTATTTTGTGTACGAGAAAAAGGGTGTTCCGGAGTTTGTTAAACTGGGCTGGCATCACAGCTTTTTTTTATATCTCTGGAAGGAGTTCCGAAAAGACGATGGTCGCATCATTGTGGGAGTTGGAGGCGGGTCACATGCGCTGAGCAAAAGAAACAAAAAAGGTGTGCAGATACGCTATAATGGAGCTGTTTCAAAAAACAAAGG
>JAHEYA010000149.1 GCA_023251855.1 Bacteroidota bacterium | reverse complement strand
AATTGTTGCTCCTGTTCCAGTTGAAGCACCTGTAACACTTGTTTGAACTACTGTCCATGTAAATGTTGTACTTCCCATCGAACTTGTCAATGCAATAGATGTTGTTCCGCCTGTACAAATATTGGGAGCAACAGGTGTTGCTGTTATAACAGGGGAAGGGTTAATAATAACTGTGGATGTAGCAGTTGCCGCAAGACACGTTCCACTTGCCGGAATATTATTGGTAACTGTATAGGTGCCTGCAGCGCTTGTTAATAGATTTATCTGACCGGTATTTACATTTACAAAAACTAAACCTGCAGGTGTAGCTGAAAATGTGCCTGCACTTGATCCAATAGCAAAAGTAGGATATGGATTGGCAGCATTTAAGCAATATGGAGATCCTGTGTAAGAAAAGTTTGCAGTTGGTGTAGTATCAGCAATGGTCATTGTTATTGAACTTGTATTAGGGCAAGAGCCAAATGTGGAATAGGTAAGAGTATATGTTCCAAGGGCACTTGAAAACAAGTTAATAGTTCCTGTTGTAGGGTTAAAGGATAAGCCTGCCGGAGTTGATGAAAACGTTCCACCCGGCACACCTGTAATTGTAGGGGTTGGATTAGCACCAGATTGACAATATGTTGCAGAAGGATAGGTGAAAGATGCATCATCAGAAGCAGTGATAATAACAGTAGTGGTAGCAGTAACAGCGCCACATGTACCGCTTGCAGGAATAGTATTGGTAACAACATAGGTGCCCGGGGTACATAATGATAAATCAATCACACCGGTATTCACGCTTACAAATACTAAACCTGCAGGTGTTGCAGAAAATATTCCGGCACTTGCTCCTGTACCAAAAATTGGGAAAGGGTTGTTTGCATTCTGACAATAAGAAGCGCTTCCATAGGTAAATGTAGCAGCAGGAGTAGTATTGTCGATAGTCATTGTTATAGAACTTGTATTTGGGCAGGGACCATTGGTGGTATAAGAAAGAGTATACTGTCCAAGTGCGCTTGCAGCCAAATTAATTGTTCCGGTTGAAGGATTAAATGATAATCCCGGAGGAATTGATGAGAATGTGCCTCCCGGAACACCTGTAATTGAAGGCGTTGGATTAGAACCCGACTGACAATAGGTTGCAGAAGAATAAACAAAAGATGCATCATCGGGTGCATTGATAGTAATTGTAAATGTTGCGCTTGCAGCTCCACAAGTACCACTTTGAGGAATATTATTGGTTACTACATAGGTGCCCGGAGTACTTGATGCAAGATCAAGCTGCCCGGTATTAACATGAATAAATGCTAAGCCAACAGGTGTTGCAGAAAAGCTTCCTGCGCTTGCACCGGGAGCAAAAGTTGGATAAGGATTGCTTGTGTTTTGACAGAAAGGCGATCCGCCATAACTAAAAGTAGCTAAAGGAGTAACGTTGGTAATGGTCATAGTTATTGAGCTGGTGTTAGGGCAAGGTCCGTTTGTGGTGTAGGACAATGTATATACACCAATTGCACTTCCTGCTAAATTGATGGTGCCATTTGATGGGTTAATGGCTAAACCGATAGGGGTGGCCGAAAAAGTTCCACCGGGTAAACCGGTAACAGTAGGAATTGGATTTGCACCGGAAATACAATAGGTTGCAGATGAATAAACAAATGAGGCATTATCTGCCGGAGTAATTGTAAATGTGGTTGTAGCAACAGCAGCACCACAAGTACCACTAGGCGGTATTGTATTGGTTACGGTATACGTTCCGGGTGCACTTGCTGTTAAATCAATTTGTCCGGTGTTAACATTCACAAAAGTTAATCCATTAGAACTTGCAGAAAATATACCTGCACTTGCTCCGGGACCAAAGATTGGCAAAGGATTACTACCATTTTGACAATAGGAAGAAGAAGCATAGCTAAAAGTTGCTGATGGAGTGATACTGTCAATTGTCATTGTTATTGAGCTTGTTCCCGGGCAAGTTCCACTGGTTGTATAGGTTAATGTATATGAACCAATAGTGCTTGTTGATAATGAGATAGTTCCCGTTGACGGATTAAGAGATAAACCGGATGGTGTGGATGTAAAAGTACCTCCCGGTACACCAGTAATTATAGGGGTTGGGTTTGTGCCCGATGTGCAATAAGTGGCTGATGAATATACAAAAGAAGCATTATCTGAAGCGTTGATAGTAACGGTAGTAGTTGCTGTAACACCTGCACATGAACCACTTGCAGGAATTGTATTTGTAACGGTATATGTACCGGGTGCACTTGAAGAGAGGTCAATTTGACCCGTATTCACATGCACAAATACTAAGCCGACAGGGGTTACAGAGAATATTCCGGCACTAGCACCGGTAACAAAAAGCGGGTTAGGGTCAGTTCCGGTTTGGCAGAATGGAGAGCCTAAATAGCTGAAACCTGCAGCAGGTGTATTGTTGGTAATGGTCATTGTTATTGAACTAGTGTTAGGACATGGACCATTGGTTGTATAAGAAAGGGTGTATGAGCCCAAAGCACTTGTTGACAGCGTTATAACACCAGTAACAGAATTTATAGATAAGCCAGTTGGAGTTGCTGAAAAAGTACCACCCGGTAAGCCGGTAATAGTAGGTGTTTGGTTAGGTCCAGATGTACAATAAGTAGCAGAAGGATAAGTAAACGAAGCGTTATCCGAAGCATTAATAGTAACGGTAGTTGTGGCAGTTGCTGCACCACATAAACCACTTGGAGGAATATTGTTGGTAACAACATATGTTCCAGGTGCAGATGCAGATAAATCAATCTGCCCTGTGTTTACATGAACAAATACCAAGCCGGCAGGAGTTGCTGAAAATATACCGGCACTTGAACCGGCGGTAAATATTGGGTTAGGGTCAGATCCGTTTTGACAAAACGGAGAACCTGAATAGCTAAAACTAGCTGTTGGTGTAGTGTTATCAATTGTCATGGTGATACAACTTGTATCAGGACAGGCGCCATTGGTAGTATAACACAAATTGTAGGGCCCAAGCGTACTTGTTGCTAAGGTAATCATTCCACTTGATGGATTGAGGGATAAGCCAGTAGGAGTTGAAGAGAAGATACCACCAGGTAAGCCCGTAATTGTTGGTGTTGGATTAGGTCCAGATTGACAATAAGTAGCAGAGGTGTATTGAAAACCCGGGTTATCCGAAGGTTTTACAGTAATGGTAACGATGACAGGATTTCCTGCACAGCCATGAGAAGATGGGGTTATTGTGTAAATGGCGGTACCATTAGTGTTTCCTGTGGTTGTTAAAGTTTGAGCAATTAATGTGTCCGTTCCAAGTACTGCCCCAGTAACACCTGATTGAAAAACTGTCCATGAAAAAGTAGAGCCGGGAACATTGCTAGACAAAGAAATATGCGTTGAATTACCTGAACAAAAGGTTTGTGTTGTAGGGGTTGCAACAACAGCAGGAATAGGATTTACAACAACTTTGACGGTTATTGGAGTTCCGGGACACAGCCCGGTTGTAGGAGTAATTGTATAAGTAGCGGTATCAATATTTAATCCCGGAGTTGTTAAGGTTTGAACAATAACAGTATCGCTCCCGGATGCAGCTCCCAATGCAGCAGTTTGAACCGCTGTCCAGGTAAAAACAGTTCCAGAAAGATTGCTATTGGATTTGGATGAACAAAAGCAACAACAACATTGGTAGCGGTATCAGCTGCACCACCACAAGATTTAGCTACTCTTTTGTACCATGTTGTAATCGGAAGTCCGGCAGGCGGATCGTAAGTTAAACCGGTTGCTCCTGGAATATCAGTCCAGGTCGTACCACTATCAACACTTGATTGCCATTGATAAGTAACAAATGGGCTACCTGCACCACCACTGGTAAAAATCAAGGGATCACCTCCGGCACAAAGCGTATCAACACCCACAATTGAACCCGGTAGAATAGTTTGGTAGCTCCAGAAATAACTCCACTTGACTGCGTAAGTGCCACTACCACATACTCTTTGGTAATTATTTTGATTCCATTGACAGGGAGGGTTTGAATTTATTACAACGCTTCCAATAGGAGAAGAGCCACCACATACATTATCATCAGCACCACAAATAAATCCATCAGATTCATATCCATCAAATGAAACAGTAAGAGTTGCTGTAGCAAGTTGAGTTTGAGGGGCAACCCAACCTCCATTTGATCCCCCTCCCCAACCACATCCATATTCATTCTGGCTTGCATTCCAGCTGTATGGCCCACTTGGCGTAGTAATTTTTACATTCCAAACCGGATCGGGACTAAAAACCCAACAATCGAAACAGCCGGGTTCATTGTAATACAAATCATCACCACGAACTTGGACAGTTATACTTTGAGAAAAAGATTCAGTAAAAAGTAAAAGTGTAAAACACAGAATTAAGTAGAGCTTGTTTTTCATTGTAATAACATTTAATTAGTTTAATGAATGTCTGTTTTAAGTTTCGCTTAATGAATATCTGTTTCTGTATCATGAACATTGGCTTTTGGCAACTTTTTTCTTGCCAAATCTACTTCCGAAGAAGGAAGGTTTGTTTTCCAACAACTTAAAATTGATAATTTTTTCAGGTCACCAATTTCATCAGGAAACTTTGTTAATGGGTTGTAAAAAACACCTAAATAATCAAGGTTTTCCAATGCTTTTATGGATGGGGGAATGGATTTTATTTTATTAAATCCAAAATTAAGATAGGTGATATTTTTAAGAGTAAATAATTCTTCAGGGAGTTCAGAGATGGAATTGCTCATTAAACACAGCTCATCCAAGTGTTTAAATTCTGAAATAGAAGGAGGTATTTCAGTAAGGTTCGCATACATTATTCTCAATACTTTTAAATTTTTCAAATCCCATACTTCCTTAGGAACGGCACATTTAACAGGGACTTCACCAATAGTAAGTTCTTTAAGAGCATTCATTTTACCAATTTCTTTGCTGATGCTTTCAAGGGGATTACATTGAATCATAAGAACTTCAAGATTGGTTAAAGAAGTTATTTCAGAGCCAATTTCAGTAAGTCGGTTTTTGTTAACAAAAAGATCCTTTAGGTATTTCATTTCTTTCAACCTTGCAGGAATCACAGTTATTGCATTTCTTGAAACATCAACTTCTACCAGGTTTGGGAAAAGAAAAAGTTCATCAGGGAAAGTAGTAAGTCTGGCATTAGTAAAACGAGCGGCCTTATAATCAGATGGGTTTTTCAAGGCTTCTGTGAGATTAGATAATGTTACAACACGACCATATTTTGAGTCAGGAACAAAATTATCAACTTGTTTTTGCTGAGCAGGCTCAGGAGCTTTATATAAAGGCTTTTGTTGTTGAGCAATCATTGTTAAACAACAAGACATACTAACAATGGAAATGTTGATTTTAAGTTTGGATGAAAGATTAATTTTGTTTTTCATGTTATACAAAATGTTAAAATGATTTCCACTGAATTTGTACTTTATTAGTAACAAGTATAAGGTGGTGAAAATAAAACAAAAATTCGAGAAAAAAAAATTATTGATAGTTTACCTCAACAGCTTTAATATACCACATTTCAAAGGTATAATTTGAATATTTATAAAACAGAGAAAAACAACAGGTGTTGGAAAGAAGACAATAAGTGTAGGGATTGAACAATTAAACGCAGAATTTTTGATGACCTCAACCCCATCCCCTCTCCAAAGGAGAGGGGAGAAATGGACTATAATATATTTGGAAATTGTATTAAAATAGATGGAATAAAGCTACTTATGAAAACGTAATCGCATACAAAACAATTGATTAAGGGGAGTAATTTACATCAACTGTTTTATAAATAATTTTTTGATAATCTGTCCGAGTAGTATCATTGACACTAAATAAATGGCTGAAAATTATCAATTGAAGTGACTTTAAATGTGGGTTTTGAGGTTGTTTATTCCACAAACGAATTTCTCTAAGAATAAGACATTTTTCCGCAATCTTATCCTTTTCGTTTCTGCCTTTTTTAAGCAAAAAATAAGTAAATAAATTATGTTGAATGTTTGATTGATAGTGCTTCCCATTTAAAGGGATTCCATTAAATACAAAGGCGGAATCATTTTTATCAGTAATTATCTGAACTTGCAGATATCCTTTTTCTTTTGGAGGGTCGGGTGAATACAGGTGCCAATACTGGGTAAAAAAACTATAGGAGGGAAGCATAGTATAATTCACTTTTTTAAAAAAAGTATCCAAATTTAAAGAATCAATCACTTGTTTCATTCTGTCGGTTGTGTTGCTTGCATTGGTTTGTGAAAGGTTACTGAATAAAATGCTGAAGCATAAAATCCAAGCTGCAATTTTTTCTAGCTTACGATTAATGAAAAAT
>JAHEYA010000148.1 GCA_023251855.1 Bacteroidota bacterium | reverse complement strand
GCCCGTTTTTGGGAGATTACTTGTAAAACATCTTTTGACAAACTACTTTCCAAAACTTCTATCACCATTAAAAAGCAGGATATTCATATTTATGCGGTTCCAAGATTAATTGAGAATTACATTAGAACTGTTTTTACTGAATAATTTTTCCTTGTCATCCTTAGCTTAAACGAAAGATGATTTCCCTTTCCATGTCCAACTCCTACATAGAAGGCATATGGTGTAAGGTGTAATAACGCTGTTCCTAAATTTTCAAAAAAACTTTGAATATTCCCTTTCATTTCGCTATTATTGTGTTAATTTTTGATGAACTATATGTCTGACAATTCTAATGTAAAAGTTTTTCTTTCTCTTTGTTCAGAAGGGCAGTCGGCATTGCGAAATGAACTTTCATCTGTATTGCGAAAAGCCGGAATGACTGTTATTTCAGATAAAGAGTTTTTCATTGATAGTACTACTAAATCCATATCTTCAGAGATTTCAAGTTCCAATTGTTCTGTTCACATTCTTTTTCCTCAATACCTTCCTCTTACAGCGGAAGGTGTTTCTTTAGCGAAATTTCAATTTTTAGAAGCTAAAAAACATCTTGATCTGAATCCGGATTTCAAAATTTTTGTCTGGCAACCTCCATCAACCGATCTCAATAATGTTGAATCTCTTCAAATGGAATTTATTAATGAAGTGAAAAATAATATTTCCAAGAGTATGGTGTATAGTACTGCAATCTCTGCAATTCAACTAGTGGATGATATGCGTTCACTAATGGAGAAAAAAGAACTAATATCTTTTGACTTGAACTCAACTGATATTTTTCTTATTTCAAATCAACTGGATGAAAATGAAGCAAATGATATAATTGATATGTTAAGTGATATAGTACCTGTTGAAAAGCTAAATATTATTCAGGATAGTGATACCGATTACTCTGAACTATGCAAACAACAAATTTCGAAAAGCAAATTAGCTGTTATCTACTTCAAAGAATCGGCTGATTGGGCATTGCCATTTGCACAGCAAGTGTGGAAAAAAATTGGCGGTGCAACAACACATACACCAATACTTTTGATTGGAGATATTGATCCGGAAACCAATATGAACAAAAAATTTCTTGCGCCAAAGGTAATTTCTCTCATTATTGAAGGGGAGTTGATACCATTGGAGATAAAAGTTCAATATGATAAAGTAACCTTAACTTCTGCTTGATCAACATAAAATGCAGGAAGCAAAAATTTGTCCATATCCGGGTCTTCGCCCTTTTAATGAAGAAGAGTCTATTTTCTTCAGAGGCAGGGAAGAACATATCAAAAAAATTATCTCTCAACTTGAACAGAGGAAATTTTTGATGCTTACCGGAGCTTCCGGTGATGGTAAATCTTCTATTGTATATGCAGGTGTAATACCCAATGCCAGAGCCGGTTTCTTTAAAGCAAACTTTAATAACTGGATAATCGCAGATTTCCGCCCCGAACGTTCTCCATTAAAAAATATGGCAATTGCGTTAAGCAAAAAATTAGGTTATACAGATGTTAATTATGTTGAAAAAGAATTGCGTTTCGGATTTTCTTCTTTAGTAGATCTTTATAAAAAATCCCCTTTTTATTTGGATTATAATAGCGAAGTTTGGAAAAACTCACCTGAAATAGAACAAAAAAAATTAAAAAGAAAAGCTGCAAATATCTTTATTCTTGTTGATCAATTTGAAGAATTTTTTACTAATTCTGAAAATTATAATAACGGCAAACCATCGGTTAATTCACAGGTTGTTATCAATCTTCTTCTTGAAACTGCTAAAATTGCTATCGCTGAAAATTTACCAATTTATATTATTTGTACAATGCGTTCTGATTATGTGGGGCAATGTGCTGCTTTTCGTGGTTTGCCTGAATATATTGGATTCAGCCAATTTTTTGTTCCTCGTTTAAAAAGAAAAGAAGTACATCAGGTAATTGATGAACCTGCCATGCTTAGCGGAAATAAAATTTCTAACCGGTTAATTGAAACATTAATAAATGAGTGTGACGGACATGATCAGCTTCCTATTTTACAACACGCACTCAACCGTATCTGGAAAGCGCACATGGTTGATAGTGCTTTAGAAATGGACATTATCCATTATGCAAAAGTTGGAGGAATGGATGGCAAACTTCTTCCTGTAGATCAAAAAATTTTGTTTTTAAAGTGGCATAAAAATCAGCCTGAATTTAAACAACAGTTTTGGGAAGGTGCTTCTTTAACAAATGTTCTTAACGCGCATGCCCGTGAACTTTTTGAAACATCTGTTGATTATTGTCAAAAATATATCGATCGAACTATTTCAAGGGAAGAAGCTCACAAAATTTTACAAAAAATATTTACTTGTCTTACTAAAATTAATGACAGCCGTGCTGTTAGAAACAGGGCAACTGTATTAGAGATAAAACAAATAATTGGTGAAGAAGTCACCAATAGTTTAATTGAAGGTTTAATAAATTTATTTAGAGAACCTGATAACAATTTAGTTCAACCCTTTATTTCAGATGACAGAAAAAATTCCAAATTAAATGACACAGATATACTTGATATTACTCATGAATCATTGATCAGAAACTGGACAGAGCTTACAGAGTGGACAAAACAGGATCATGAAAATGTTTCCATAATAAATGATTTAAAAAAACAAGTTGAACGATGGGAACAAAAAAATAGATCGAAAGATTATTTACTCACTATAGGTTCATTAAGTTATTTCAAAAATTGGTATAAAATTATAAACCCCAACCCCTACTTACTTGTAAAATATGATTCAAGTAATGTTTCTCCAAAACAAAAATTACAGGAAGCAATACAATTAATAAAACCTGCGGATGAATTTCTTCGGATTAGTGAATCTACCCTGAAACAAAAACGTAGAGCTGTAGTTGTTCTTGCTTCTATTGTTGCAATTGTATTGCTCGGATTTACTTCTTGGGCATTTAGAGAACGAAATAAAGCTCTTCAGAAAACAGAAGAAGCAAAACGATCAGAATACAATGCTAAAAAAGCCGAAAGAGCTGCCAATTCTGCCAAAGAAGGCGCAATTATAGGACAAAAATATGCGATGAAAGCATCGCGTGAAGCTGAATTATCTAAGCTGGAAGCACTTTCAGCAAAAGGAAGGGCAGAAAAATCTACTATTGAAGCCCGCGAAAATTTGATCCAGGCAAAACAAAATGCCGATTTAGCAAAAAGCGAGACAGAAAAAGCTAACAAAGCCCTTATTGAATCTGAAAAAGCTAAACAAGAAGCAATTCTTTCCCAAAACAAATCAGAAAAAGCAGAAAAAAAATCTTCGCAAATGAGCAATCTGTCTTTGGCTCAAAGTGTGGCTTTAAAGTCCGATCTGCTATCAGCAGATCCTCAATTGCAAACTTTATTAGCTTATCAAGCTTACAAATTCACTTTAGATAATGGCGGAGAAACTCAGGATCATTTGATATACAGCGCCATTCGAAACTCTTATTTTAATTTGAACAAAGATGCTGCTGTGCCTAAAATGCTTGCACCTACGGAACAGCGCACATTAAAAATAATGCCTGATAATACTATCCTCTTGTCAGCAGATAAAGCAGGAAATATTTATAAATGGGATTTCAAATCTGAAAAACAATTGGAGCAAGGCAAACTAAATTTTCCTGTTGCATTTGAAACGGTTTCATTCACTGATTTGGAAAACATCCTTATTAGTGGCCACGAAGAAGGAAATGTTTGCATTTGGGATATCAAAACTATTAAAACTCCAATACTGATTAAAGAAGTCAAAGAACACAATGGCCCTATCCGCATTATCACTTTCAATACTCATACTAAACTTTTAGTAACCGCAGGTAAAGATAGTTGTATCTGTGTCTGGAATTATTCTAACTCAGGAATAGAGTTGTTAAAAAAAATAAGATTAAATTATTTTGTTCAGGATATTGCTATTTTACCCGATGGCACTGAACTTGCAGTAGCTTTAACAAATGGGAATTTAATTGTTATTAATGTAGCTTCACAAAAAATAACAACAGTATCTAAAAATGAAAAATCCAAAGTATGGAGTTTAAAAGTAAATGAGGAGAAAAAATTGCTTGCTATTGGATATACTGATGGTAAGGTTCAATTATTTGATACTCAAAAAAAATTGACTCAAGAGAATACTCTTTTCACATTTTCTGAAAGTAACACAACCATTGAAAAAATGGAATTCAGCACTACCAATGAAATGTTTGCTATAGCCAGTGCCGACAAATCAATAAAAATTTTTAACTTAGCAAAAAAAGCTCAAAAACCTGTAGAAATAAAGGATATAAAATCAAAAACACGTTGTCTTGTGTTTAGTTCGGAAAATATATTATTTGCAAGCGGTGCCGATCATTCTATAAGGAAAATTGAACCCTCAAGCGAAAAAATGGTATCGTCTTTTTGCGAACAACTAAAAAGAAATTTAACCCCCAATGAATGGGAACAGTATATTGGTGAAACAGTTCCTTATGAAAAAACCTGTAAAAGTAAATAATGAAATATACTTCAAAATACAAATTTTCCCGAATTATGAATAAACACTTTTTATTCACAATGCGTTCATATTTGTATTTAGTGGTAATGCTATTAATTATACCAGCTCAAAAGCTTTGTGCCCAGAGCAATTGTGACAATATTATTGAAGAAGCAACATATCTATACAATTCGGGGCGTTACGATGAATGTATTCAAATGCTTGAAAATGGTTTGAATACATGTAGCTTATCCAAAAACAAAAAAGAAAATGCGTATGTCCTTCTTAGCAGCTCATATATTGAAAAAGACAGTTTACAAGCTATTGACAAAAGTTTTAAACAGCTTCTAAAAAACAACCCATCTTTCAATATTACCGAATATAATCCGGTTGACGACTTTTTAAAATATTTGAATCATTATGATGTGTATCCAAGATTTACAGCGGGCCTTAGGGTACCTGGTTCATTTATTAAAATCATTCCATTAAAAATATATTCAGTTATTCCATACGCAAATAACCATGAACCTTTTGTTGGTACTACAGATTTTAAATTTAATTTATTTGCAGATTACAGGATCAATAAAAAGCTATCTTTTTTTACTGATATAAGTGCATTTGCTTTAAATTTAAAGAGGGAATTAAAAAGCGATTACTTTAAACTGAGAAGTGAAGAAAATTTAAAATACCTTCAATTGGATCTTGGACAAAAATATTTTTTTAATGTGGTAAAAAAAATAAATTATTTTGTTTCAACCGGCTACAGCAACCTTGTTCTATTGGATAGTAAATTAACATTGAATCACACGGATATTGTTGTTGTGAAAAATAAATATACCAATTTAGATAATTCAGATAATTTAAATGAACCAAAATATTTTCCCGAAAACACAAATTTCAATTCTCAAAAGTTACGAAACAAACTTGTTTATTCTATATTTTTCGGAGCAGGTGCCATGTACCGGTTTGATCCTTTCTCTATTGGTATTGACACAAGAGCTTATTACACCCTCAATACATTGAATAATAAAAGTGCGCGTTTCTTAGAACCTGAATTAATAACCAAGGATAATTATATTGATTCCGATCTTAGTATGTTAAAATTTGATGCTTCTATTATCTTTACCTATTCTTGGTTTAAAGTTGAAAACAAAAAAAAGCTATTAAATAAAGACTTGTTATTTTGCATTAAAATACAATGGAATTAATCTTTTTGAATGATGCTATTTTTGAAAATAAATAGAATAAACTTTATTATTTTAATCTTTTTAACTGCCACATTTTTTTCTTGTAAAAAAGATAAAATAATCGCTATTGGTGCAATTGTAGGCGCTTCAACCGTATGCTATGTAGATTCCAATATAGTATATTCAATACCATTGAACCCTGAAGCTGATTATGTTTTATGGACCGTTCCTGAACAGGCACAGATAGTTTCTGGTCAGGGAACAAACATAATAACCGTTATATTTGGTAGGAAAGCAGGTAATATATGTGCAAAATATTATAACAAAGGTAAAGAGGTCAGTACCGCTTCCTGCCTTGAAGTACACTTTGATATTTCTAATAATTGGTGCAGGGAAATTGATTTTAAGGGAGGAAAAAGAGCATTTGCAAAAGGTTTTTCAATAGGAAATAAAGGGTACTTAGCAACCGGATTTGATCTTGGTAACAAAAAGGATTTATGGGAATTTGACCCTGAGTTAGTGGCTTGGACTCAAAAAGCAGATTTTGGAGGAGTTGAAAGAACTGCTGCGGTTGCCTTTTCAATTGGCAACAAAGGCTATCTTGGTACCGGATACACAGGTACAGCAGTTCTTAAAGACTTTTGGGAATA
>JAHEYA010000147.1 GCA_023251855.1 Bacteroidota bacterium | reverse complement strand
GATCATTCGTTTTTGTTGAATTCCTTTTTTCTGCTTCGTTATAAAGATTTACTTTATCTCTTTCAGACCTGGTTTAATTGTTATTCATTATTCAAACTGTAACTTTTTCAAGATGATTTTCTTTCCACCACACTGAAGCCAGATTTGAAAATTTATCCAACGACTTATCTTGCACCTGAAGTAAATTATCAATTTGGATATTCACACCATCCGCAAATTTTTTATTGAAATTAACAGCAAGGTTCGTGTGTTTGTTGTAGGATTCCACGATTTCATTGGTGTTATCCACAATCATCCGGTATTTTTTTTCAAAATTATCTTGAATCAGTTGAAAAAACTTTTCAGCATTTCCCGGGCTTGATTCTATTACTGCATCCACCAACCTGATGTTGAGATCAATTGTGAGATCCCTCTGGCGGGCGTAGGAATTGATAATTGCATCCAGTGTGTCTTCTGCTAATTCTACCGATTTCAAAAGTGCTTGTTTCAGATTATCGGTAATTGTATCTTGCATTTCATTTTGTTTAAAATTTTCTTTTATACTCTCAACTACTTTCAAGTTGGCATTTACAGCCTCATTGATATGTCTGGAATTTGCAACGATGATTTCTTTGATGGTTTGTTTTGATTTTTCAGTGGTGCCGGTGATGTTCTTTTTTATCTTTTCGGCTTTTTCATTTAATGTTGTTTTCATGAAGATTTATTTTTAAGTGTTATACAATAATTATTTTTCCAAAGTCTTTACCAATTATTCTTTCACAAATTTTTTAACAATAACTCCATTTGCTGTTTTCATTTGCAGTAAGTATATCCCCACGGGAAATGATTTTGTTTCAAGTACAATTTGTTTTTCATCTGTTTTCCATGAACCGATGTTTTCTCCGAGTGTATTGTAAACAGTAATAACTTTTGGTTCATTCGTCAATTTCCCTTTAAATTGAACATTTAGTATTTCTTTTGCAGGATTTGGATAGAAAAATATGCCATCATTTTTGTGATTATTAAAAATTCCAAGTGGATCTGACAGGAGATACAAATCATCCAGATATAAAACGCTTCCGATGTTAGCCGATGAAGGATTCGATTTTGAGGACTGAACATCAATTCTCAGCGTATCGGGAACAATACCCGAACTGAAAGAAACCTCAAAATAAGTAAAGTTATTTGCTGCCGGTAACAAATGCATGATACCGCCTACATTATTGAAATTTTTTGTAAGATCAATGTGTATTTCTGCACTGTCATTTCCCATAGGGGCATACTTATAATAACCGCAAAACTTATCGCTTGTACCGGTATAAGGGTATCCTCCAACAACACCATGGTTCGGAGTCAGGTGTCCGGAAGTGATTCCTGAAGGATTAATGTTACCATTGTCTCCGCAATCACTTACAGTTTCAAACCTTACAGCGTAAAGCCCACCATAACTGCTTGTGGATTTGCTGACCCCGCTTCCCCAAGAATCCCACCCTGATAAATTATCCCAGGTTTTTGAAGTCCAGTTTTCAAAATCCCCATTGGGAAATGGCTGTGTTGTTCCGGTAAATGCAAGGTTGTCTAACTCAAGAAAACTTCCGTTTTGAATGCCTACTCCTTTTTTATTGCTGGAAGCGGCAGCAAAAATCATGGAGTCGGGAACAACGCCACAGGTAATCGGAAAACTGAATGAGGCCCATGTACTTTGACTTCCTGTCCCCCGGATTTGTATAATATTATCAGCAATGTGAACTCCATTTTTTCTGAATACAACAATCATTAACGCTGTATCACTGCCCGGAAGGTTATATCGGTAATAACCGGTGATAGCAGTTGGCTGCTCTGAATAGGGAACACCGCCTTTCCATTGTGGCACATCGCTGCATGGATTAGTTGTATTAATAATATAGGATTCGGTGGTATCAGAACCTGAAGCTACAGTCTGTATCCTGACAGCAAAACCACTGTATCCGGCAACTTTAGTTACAGTAATATTCCCTGTTCTTTGAATGTCTTCCAGGTTGCCAGTAGAAAACCCGTTTGGTTCGCTGTAAGCAGTTGTGTTCCAGTTTTCAAAAGTCCCGTTTGGAATGGCTTGTGCAAAAACATTTACCTGCAATAGTAATGCGGAATAGAGTATTAATTTTTTCATGGCTGTATAGTTTTGTTGAATTAAAAATTTTTTTCAATTACAAAATTCACAAAGAGCAGCAGCAAAAAAAATGAGAGATAACAGCCGAAGAGATGATTAAAATCAGGAAGAATTTGTAGCAATTAAGGTGAGATTTACAACAAATTCTATTTCAATAATTTATTTGACGAAAAATTATTTTTTTGGTCACTTCTGCAAGTAGACCATATATCAGAGCTATTAAACACATGCTACCAATAATAAACATCGGTAACGTACTAAATCCAAGCGAAGAAGGAATTTTGACGATAGTTATAACAATGACAATTCCAATTACGCCTATACTGGAAATAAATAAAAATTTACCGGGGCGACTTGAAAAAAATGTTCTGCGGGTTCTTACAATAAGCAATATCAGCACTTCCGTAACAACAGATTCAACAAACCACCCTGTACGGAAAACATCGGACGAAGCATGAAAAAACCATATAAGGATTGCAAAAGTTAGATAATCAAATATGGAACTTTCGATTCCAAAAACAAGCATGAACCTTTTTATGAGACGCATATCCCATTTGCACGGAGCTAAGGTTGTAATCTTGGATCGGGTGGAAGACTATGGAACACTCAATATCTAGCATGGATTTCAATTGTTTAGTTATTGGTAAGATTCTTGTCCATTATTATTTTCTTTCCTGACGAATCAAATAATATCTCCATTCTTAAGAGCAAAATCATCTAAGCACTTTTTTATAAAATACCGGATCGCCATGAATGTCGGCAATATCTTTTTTAAATCTGCTAATAAGCGCTTGTTCAGAAGCAGTTACCGGGGGATAAGCTTTCGCCACTTTTTCCATCACACTAATAAATGTTTTTTTCAGTTCAGGGCTCAGGTATTGACTGTTTAATTTTATCACCTTCAAGGCCCAGTTGTATGTGGTTTCTGAATCCTGCTTGTCTTTGTCAAGGATTTGAAAAATGATTTCAGATACGTCAAAGTTATAGTCTTTACAACGAAGCTCGGCTGCAACTATGTTATGAAGTTTCATTCGCTCTTCTTTTTGTACTTGCCCGTCAATATTGGCAATTGCGTAAGCAAGTTCGCCAATGGCATAATGTAAACTTTGTAGTGGTCTCATGTGTTTTGGTTTTTGGTTTAAATATGTGCAACAACATTTTTCTGTACACTTACTCGTACAAAGGTGAGAAATAGTAATTGCCGTCTAAATGATTGGCATCAGTTTTAAAACATGATAAATATCATTTTTTTTCAAAGTTGAATTCCAGACTTTTGCAGATTGAAGCAAAAATGAGTAAGTTTGAGGCATACATACTTAAAGAGATGGACACACTGGAAGGTGCCCGGGCACTGTTTTATTATGCTACAGAAGGAATCATTGTTGCCAATGATAAAGGTGAGATCAGTCATGTTAATCCAAGTGCAGAAAAACTTTTCGGTTATCAAAAATCTGAACTTATCGGAAAAAAAATTGAGATACTGATTCCTCATCGCCTATCTAAAAAGCACGAAAACCATCGAAGTAAATACAATGCAAGTCCTCATCCACGTTCAATGGGGGCTGGGTTTGATCTGCATGGGATGAAAAAAAACGGGATTGAATTTCCTGTTGAGATTAGTTTATCTCCTTTCTCAAATGTGGATGGAAACTTTGTTATAGCGTTCATTATTGATATTACTATTAGAAAAAAAGCCGAAGAATCGTTGAAATTGCAAAAGCAAGAATTAGAAATACTAAATAAAGGATTGGATAAAAAGGTGAAAGAGCGCACCATGATCCTTGAGGAGGCAATTGCAGAGCTTAATGAAACAAAAAAAGAATTGGACGAAGCTTTACAAAAAGAAAAAGAACTAAATGATTTAAAATCAAGATTTGTTTCTATGGCCTCTCATGAGTTTCGTACACCGCTTGCAACAATACTTTCATCCTTGTCGCTTGCTAAACAATATGGTCAGTTGGGAGAAAATGAAAAACAAGAAAAGCACCTACAGCGAATCAAAACATCAGTGAATAATCTTACTGATATTATCAGTGATGTGCTTTCTATCAGTAAACTTGAAGAGGGAAAATTATCTGTTTCTACCGAACAGTTTAATTTTGTTGCCTTCACGAATGAAATCTTGAATGAATTGCAATCAGTGGCAAAAGAAGGGCAACGGATTAATTTCATACATTCAGGAGAATCAGAAATAAATTTCGATAAAAAAATTCTGCGTCATCTTTTTTTTAATTTGATTTCAAATGCAATCAAATTTTCTCCGGAAGGGAAACCGATTGATGTATATGCAAAAATTTCGGATTCGGAAATAAAAATTTCTGTGAAAGACAGCGGAATTGGAATTTCGCAGGAAGATCTGAAACATTTGTTCGAACGGTTTTTCCGTGCTCACAATGCAATTAATATTCCCGGTACCGGACTGGGGTTAAATATCGTTGCAAAGTACGTTGAGATGCTTAATGGAACAATTGATTGTAAGAGCTCTCTTGAAAAAGGAACAACATTTACCATTAAACTTCCTGTGATTAATTGATGAAGTAGTCTAAAACTGACCAAAGTCATTTTTTCACTATTTTGAATAAACGATTTTTGTTGTAAAATATAAATCATGAGCAAAAAAATTCTTTTGATAGAAGACAATAAAGAAATGCGTGAGAATACTGCTGAAATTCTTGAGCTTTCGTTGTATGAAGTTCTTACTGCCAAGAATGGCAAAGAAGGTATTGAGCTGGCTATTAAAAATAAACCTGATCTCATTATTTGTGACATCATGATGCCGGTGCTTGATGGGTACGGTGTTATTCATCTGCTTGCAAAAAATGAGGAGACAGTTGGTATTCCGTTTATTTTTTTAACTGCGAAAGCAGAACGAAGCGATTTCAGAAAAGGAATGGAAATGGGCGCTGACGACTATATTACCAAACCGTTTGATGATATTGAACTTTTAAGTGCAGTAGAAAGTCGTTTAAAAAAGGCTGAAACACTGAAAAAAGAATTTGCCAAAAATCTTTCCGGCCTTGACGAATTTTTAAACAGCGCAAAGAAGTTTGAAGATTTAAAAAAAATTTCAACAGATAAAGAACTGAGAAGCTATAAGAAAAAGGATTCTATATATAGTGAAGAGGGTTATCCAAGAGGAGTTTTTTTTATTGGTAAAGGAAAAGTTAAAACCTTCCGGTCGAACGATGATGGTAAAGAATTTATTACCGGATTATATAATGAAGGGGATTTTTTCGGCTATCAGGCTCTGCTTGAGGAAGGGCAATATTCCGATTCTGCAATGACACTGGAAGATTCGGAGATACGTATGGTTCCTAAAGAAGATTTTTATTCTTTGGTTTACAAAAATTCGGAAGTATCCCGTAAGTTTATTAAAATGCTTTCTGATAATTTGAGAGAGAAAGAACAACAGCTCATTAAGCTTGCTTATAATTCCGTTAGAAAACGTGTTGCTGAAGCACTTTCAGCACTTTATAATCGCTATAAAAAAGAAGGTGATACAAAATTCAGTATGCAAATTTCACGTGAAGACCTTGCCAACCTTGCTGGTACCGCTCAAGAAACTGCTATTCGCACTCTTAGTGATTTTAAAGACGAAGGATTGGTGGATATTAAAGGCGGTACGGTCATGATACTGAACTACGATAAGCTTTCCAAAATGCGCAACTGATTTTACACTTAACAATACTTACCCGTAATTAGTGGGTATCTGATTTCAATCACACCTGTTTCTGATTTTGGTCATTTGCTGCATGCAGCAATGTGCCGAGCTTTGCTTTATAATATGATTTGATTATTTATGAGCAATCATCAGATTTATTAAATCAATAGTAAGATAAAAAATGAAAAATGTTTTAGTTGCAACCGATTATTCTGATGCTGCAGACAATGCCATCAATTACGCAGTAGAACTCGCAAAGTTTATTGGGGCGAAACTGGTTTTATTACATGTATACTCTATCCCTATTCCAACAGGGGAGGTTCCGATAGCGATGATACCCCCACAAGAATTACAAGAACTGAATTCAAAGAGGATGAAGATATTAGAAGATAGAATTCAAAAAAAAATTGGGAATACAATACGGGTGGAATCCTTTGTTCGGTCTGGATTGCCGGTAGATGAAATTCTGGGGGTGATAAAGGAAAAAACTATTGACCTGGTGATTATGGGAATTGCCGGAGCAGGTAAACTTACAGAGATTCTTGTAGGAAGCACTACAACTTCGCTAATGAAAAAA
>JAHEYA010000146.1 GCA_023251855.1 Bacteroidota bacterium | reverse complement strand
ATTAAAAAACCATTGCGTGCTAAAAAGGGTGCAAACGTTAGTCAGATGCACTATGCAAAAAAAGGGATCATCACCCCTGAAATGGAATACATTGCTATTCGCGAAAATCAAAGAAGAAACCTCTCAGAAGCGGAAGGGGCTAGCCCAATTAATTTTCAGCATCCTGGTCAAAGCTTTGGAGCAAACACCCCTCCCTTTTGCGGAGGGGCAGGGGGAGGGGCTGCCATCACTCCTGAGTTTGTAAGAAATGAGATCGCTTTAGGAAGAGCAATAATTCCCAATAATATCAATCATCCTGAAAGCGAACCAATGATCATCGGTCGTAATTTTTTAGTAAAAATAAATGCGAACATCGGTAATTCAGCGGTAACATCAAGTATTGAAGAAGAAGTTGAAAAGGCTGTCTGGGCTTGCCGTTGGGGTGCTGATACCGTAATGGATCTTTCTACCGGAAAAAATATTCATGAAACCCGTGAATGGATATTACGCAATTCTCCCGTACCTATTGGTACGGTGCCTATTTATCAGGCACTTGAAAAAGTAAATGGTAAAGCAGAAGATCTTACCTGGGAGTTATTCCGTGATACGCTTATAGAGCAAGCAGAACAAGGTGTTGATTATTTTACAATTCATGCAGGAGTATTATTACGTTATGTTCCTTTAACTGCTAAACGTGTTACAGGCATTGTTTCCCGCGGTGGTTCTATCATGGCGAAATGGTGTCTGGCACATCACAAAGAAAATTTCCTGTACACTCATTTTGAAGAAATCTGTGAGATCATGAAAGCATATGATGTTGCTTTTTCTCTTGGCGATGGCTTGCGTCCCGGTTCTATTGCAGATGCTAATGATGCCGCTCAGTTTGGTGAATTGGAAACATTAGGTGTACTTACTAAAATAGCCTGGAAACATGATATACAAACTATGATCGAAGGTCCCGGTCATGTTCCGATGCATCTGATAAAAATCAATATGGAAAAACAATTGCAGGAATGTCAGGAAGCTCCTTTCTACACATTGGGGCCTCTTACAACTGATATTGCTCCCGGATATGATCACATCACATCAGGAATTGGTGCTGCAATGATTGGTTGGTTTGGCTGTGCTATGTTGTGTTATGTTACTCCTAAAGAGCATTTAGGCTTACCAAATAAAAAAGATGTGAAAGATGGTGTGATCACTTATAAAATTGCTGCGCATGCTGCCGACCTTGCAAAAGGCCATCCAGGGGCTCAGATACGTGATAATGCTTTGAGTAAAGCACGCTTCGAATTTCGTTGGGAAGATCAGTTTAATTTGTCGTTAGACCCTGATACAGCGCGTGAATTTCATGATGAAACATTACCTGCTGATGGCGCTAAAATTGCCCATTTTTGTTCCATGTGCGGCCCCCATTTTTGCTCCATGAAAATTACAGAAGATGTTCGTGAATATGCAGAAAAAATGGGTGTTGTGGGAGATGTAGCTCTTGAAAAAGGTTTGGAAGAAAAAGCAAGTGAATTTGTTAATTCAGGTAGCGAAATTTATAGCTAAAATTATTTGAAGCTATTCCCGCTTTCCACTGTATCTTTTTTATGCTTGAAAAAAGCATAAAAAAGGATGCCGCTTCAATCGGGGCTAAAATAAAATGTATTACATAAGCCCTAACCCTCTCCTTTGGAGAGGGATTAAGGGTGAGGCTTTGAATCATGAAATTAATCATTATATACAACCAAACAAACATTAACAACCAACATCAATGAAAGAACCAAGCATACAGTTATTCGAGCAAAAAAATGTTCGTTCTCTTTGGGATGATGAGCAAGAAAAATGGTATTTTTCAATTATTGATGTAATTGGAATATTGACCGAAAGTATTGACCCAAATGCTTATTGGAGGAAACTGAAGCAACGTCTAAAAGAAGAAGGAAATGAAACCGTGACGAATTGTCACGGTTTGAAAATGGAAGCACCGGATGGCAAAATGCGATTAACAGATGTAGCCGATACGGAACAACTTTTTCGTTTAATTCAATCTGTTCCAAGTAAAAAAGCAGAACCGTTTAAATTATGGCTAGCAAAAGTTGGAAGAGAAAGAATTGATGAAATTGAAGATCCTGAAATTGGTATAGATCGTCTGATGGAAACCTATCTGAAAAAAGGTTATAGCAAAGAGTGGATAAACCAACGTTTGAAAAGTATTGAAGTTCGTAAAGAATTAACAGATGAGTGGGAAAACAGAAGTGTAAAAAAAGGACAAGAGTTTGCGATTCTTACTGACGAGATAACAAAAGCCTGGAGCGGATTTTCAGTGAAACAGTATAAAAATCACAAAAGCTTGAAAAAAGAAAACTTACGTGATAATAGGACCAATTTGGAATTGGTTCTTAATATGCTTGCAGAAGCCACTACCACTGAAATTAGTAAAGAAAAAAAACCCAACAATTTTAACGAAAATAAAAAGATAGCAAAACAAGGTGGCACTATTGCCGGCAATGCCCGAAAACAAATTGAAGCTAAAACAGGAAAAAAAATAGTGAGTAAACTAAATGCAAAAAATCCTTCAAACAAAAAATTAGGGAAATGAAATTAATCATCATATCCAACCCAACAAACGTTAACAATGAGTATCAGTTGTTGAACACCTTATTTGATAATGGATTGGAGTATTTTCATTTGCGAAAACCAAATTCTACAGAGCAAGAAATGGAAACTTATATTCAACACATTGCTTCTGCTCATTGGAATAAAATTGTGTTGCATTCACACCACAGATTAGTTGATAAGTACAAGTTGAAAGGCAAACACTTATCTCACAGTAATATCCTGGAAAAGCACAAACACAGCAAATCAAACTCTGCGGACATCAGCGAAATCCGCGGGAAATATATCAGCACCTCATTTCATTCATTACAAGAATTGGAAGAGAATAAAAAAAAATATGAATATACCTTCCTTTCACCAGTATTTGATAGTATTTCGAAGGATGGGTATAAATCAAATTTTAATTTTCAAGAGCTCCAAAACTCCCCTCTCCTTCGGAGAGGGGCTGGGGGTGAGGTCTTTGCTCTGGGAGGAATCGACTCTGACAAAATTGAAATTGTTAATGAGCTTGGTTTTGATGGTGTAGCAGTATTAGGAGCTGTATGGTTATCAAATGATCCCATTGAAAAATTTAAACAATTACAAGAAATTTGTAATATGCATTCGTCTTCAAAAAATAAAAATTATGCATAACGAAAATCGCCCGTATATATTGAGTATAGCTGGTTTTGATCCAAGTGCTGGAGCAGGGATTTTAGCTGATGTAAAAACAGCAGAGCAATGTAAAGTATATGGTATGGGAGTAGTATCTGCATTAACTTATCAAAATGACCATTCATTTGAAAAAGTGGAATGGCTCAAATTATTCCAGATTATTGATCAAATAGAAGTATTGCAAAAGCGATTTCACTTTGATTATGTAAAAATTGGATTAATAGAAAATTTAGAGGTTTTAAATCAACTCATCTCATATCTCACATCTCACATCTCAAATCCCCAAATAATATGGGACCCAATTTTAAAAGCAAGCGCAGGATTCGAATTTCATACTACACTAGATAAAAATTTGCTTAAAAAAATTTGTTCTCAACTTTATTTGATTACACCAAACGTCCCGGAAGCCACTAGACTGGGGATATATAATGATCCAGAAAAAAACGCAAAGTATTTAAGTCAGTTTTGTAATGTATATTTAAAAGGTGGTCATAATATTGACAAAAAGGGAGATGATATTTTATTTACTAAAGATGGAAAACAAATTTTATTTGAATCTGAAGTAGATGAAATTTTTCCAAAACATGGCTCCGGATGTGTACTTTCTACTGCTATTACAGCAAATTTATTGAAAGGTTTATCAATAGAATTAGCTTGTTCGGAAGCTAAAAAATACATTACAAAATTTTTAATGAGCAATAATAGCTTGCTGGGTTACCATGCAAACAATACTTCTGAGGAAAATGAATAAATATATTTCTGATTTCCAGTATATCACCCAGGATATGATTGACAAATCTCATCATGAATTAGCTATGGCTACTTGTATTGCTGGTATTGATTGGGTGCAATTGCGAGTTAAAAACAAATCGTATGCTGAATGGCTTGATATCGCACTTAAAACACAAATGATCTGTCGTAAATATCATGCGAAATTTATTGTTAATGATAATGTAAAAATTGCAAAAGAAGCAAAAGCAGATGGTGTCCATTTAGGTAAATCAGATAGGAGTCCGGCTGAAGCGCGACAAATACTTGGAACAAATGCAATCATTGGTGGAACAGCAAATACATTCGGTGATATTAAACAGCTTGTTAATGAAGGTGTTGATTACATTGGATTAGGTCCTTTCCGTTTTACAACTACAAAAGAAAATTTAAGTCCGGTTCTTGGATTAACTGGTTATGAAAGCATTATCAAGAAATGTCGTAAAAATGGAATAACAATTCCAATAATTGCTATTGGCGGAATAAAAACAGAAGATGTAAAATCAGTAATGGAAACTGGTGTTTATGGTATAGCGGTTTCGTCTGCAATAAATAAATCAACTGCTATTTCTGAAACTGTAAAACGGTTTCAAGACAATTTAAAACAGGAAGAAAAATTAAAAACATAAAAAAATCAGCGAAACACTGCGAATAAATCTGCGTGAATCTGCGAGAAAAAACACATAACATGAAAGAATTAAAAATTGCCAACAAAGAATTTACCTCCCGTTTATTCACCGGCACAGGTAAATTCAGTTCATCAAAATTAATGGAAGATGCTTTATTAGCTTCTGGTTCGGAGCTTGTAACTGTTGCTCTTAAAAGAGTAAATATGAATAATCAGGAAGATGATATTTTAACTCATCTTTCTCACCCTCAGTTTAATTTATTACCAAATACTTCCGGTGTTCGTACTGCTAAAGAAGCTGTTTTTGCTGCTCAGTTGGCTCGTGAAGCATTAGAAACCAATTGGCTTAAATTAGAAATTCATCCGGATCCAAAATATTTATTACCCGACCCAATCGAAACCTTAAAAGCCGCAGAAGAGCTTACTAAATTGGGTTTTATTGTATTACCATACTGTCATGCTGATCCTGTTTTATGCAAACATTTAGAAAATGCCGGTGTTGCAGCAGTTATGCCATTAGGCTCTCCAATAGGCAGTAATAGTGGTTTGCAAACAAAACGATTTTTGGAAATTATAATTGGGCAGAGTAATATACCCGTTATAATTGATGCCGGTCTTGGCGCTCCTTCACATGCAGCTGAAGCTATGGAAATGGGTGCAGCAGCGGTTTTGGTGAATACTGCAATTGCAGTTTCTGAAAACCCTGTTAAAATGGCAATAGCTTTTAAAATGGCTGTGGAAGCTGGTAGAATGGCTTTTGAAGCATGTTTAGGAAAATCAAAAAATTTTGCTGAAGCAAGTAGTCCTTTAACTTCATTTTTGCAAGATTAAAGGTTCTCGCTGAGTTCCGCAGATGAAACGCAAAGTTTCGCAGATAAAAAATGAAAGAAAACGATATATCATACGACATAAGAGGTGCGGCATTTAAAGTTCATACTGAATTGGGACCAGGGTTGTTGGAATCGGTTTATGAAACTGCTTTATCCTACGAATTAAGACAGAAAGGCTACGATGTAAAAACTCAAATGGGTATTCCATTGATTTATTCGGATATAAAAATGGACATTGGCTTTAGATTAGATATACTTGTAAATGATTTAGTAATCATTGAAGTAAAATCAGTTGAAAAATTAATTGACGTTCACCATAAACAATTATTAACTTATTTAAAACTATCAAACAAAAAACTAGGCTTACTTATTAATTTTAATGAAGTATCATTAAAAGACTCTATAATACGAATCGTAAATAATCTATAATCTCTGCGGAACTTAGCGTTTCATCTGTGAAATTCCGTAAAACAAATAGCAACACCTCTGTGAAACTCCGCGTTAAAATCTGCGGAACTCTGCGAGAAAAAAACAGCGGGAAAAAAATCAACAAAACCTCTGCGTTTAAATCCGCAGAACTCCGCGAGAAAAAAATTAGCGAGAAACAAATGTTTACAGAACTATTCAATACATACTATTGGAACGAAGTAAAACAAAGCATCTATTCAAAAACAGATGCAGATGTAAATCATGCTTTGAATAAAACTTCAAAAAGAAATTTGGAAGACTTCAAAGCCTTGATTTCCCCTGCAGCAACTGCCTATATAGAGCCAATGGCTCAATTAAGCCAATCCTTAACACAAAAACGTTTTGGGAAAACAATTCAAATGTATGTTCCGCTTTACCTTTCCAATGAGTGCCAGAATATTTGTACCTATTGCGGATTCAGTTTCGATAATAAAATTAAACGCAAAACATTAACTGATTCAGAAATA
>JAHEYA010000145.1 GCA_023251855.1 Bacteroidota bacterium | reverse complement strand
TTGGGTTTGATGTAAGTGTGATTGCACCTGCACAATTATCATTAAGTGGGCTGGGTGGAGGAGGGGCAACACAAATGCTGAAATCTGATGTTCCTGGTTGTCCGCTTCCATAAGCATAAACTCTTACATAATACGTGTTTCCAACAATTAAATTGGCATTATTTATTATTTCTACACCTCCGGAAACAGTATGATCAGAGCATGCTATCATTTCGCCATTACATGCATCTCTTAATGAAATAACTGCATCAAAAGAGTTAGAACCCTGCACTGTGACAGCATTATCAGGAGCAGTAGCAATAAATTTGTACCAAACATCAATAGCAGTTGAACTGGTAAATGAACCGCAAGTGTCTGGTAACATTGATTGAGTTGCACCTTCAACCGTACCTGTAATATAGGTACAAACCGAATCTACACTTAACGGGAATGAATGAGAGCAATCATCATTAGTAGGAACAGGTGGAGGAGGAGTTATACATATTCCAAAACCGGTGGTTGAAGGAGGATTACTTCCATAAGCATATACTCTTATATAATAAGTGTTTCCGGGAATCAATCCTGCTCCTAAAATTTTTTCAACAGCACCCTGTCCGGTATGATCAGAGCAAGCAATATGTGGTCCACCACAGCTATCTCTCAATGAAACTACAGCATCAAAAGAAGTTGATCCCAGAACCGAAATAACATTATTTGAATCAGTAGCTACAAATTTATACCAAACATCGTATGCAGACTGGCTTGTAAATGTACCACACGTATCAGGTAACATCGATTGTGTGGCTCCAGAAACAGACCCTTGGGTATAATTACATATTGTATTTACAGTAAGCAGTAGTGCACCAGAACAATTGTCATAAGCTGGTGGTGGTGGTGGTGGCGAAACACAAATATCAAAATCAGGAGTGGAAGGTATTGCATTTCCATAATCATAAACTCTTATATAATAGGTGTGACCAACAACTAAATTAGTATCAGCAATTGTTTCAACACCACCATTAACAGTATGGTCCGAGCAAGCAATGCTTGCTCCACTGCAACTGTCTCTTAAAGATACTACTGCATCAAAAGATAGTGCACCTTGCACCCTTATTATATTATTGTTGGCGGTTGCAACAAATTTATACCAAACATCAAAAGCATTAGAACTTGTGAATGAGCCACAGGTATCTGGAAGCATAGATTGGGTAGCACCAAAAACACTACCTGTTATTGGTGTACATATTGAATCAACAGTAAGTGTAATAGCATTTGCGCAATCATCATTGGTGATTGGAGGAGCCGGCAACGAAACACAAATATCAAAAGTAAGTGTTGTGGGTAAGGCAGTTCCATAATGATAAACTCTTATATAATAGGTGTTTCCGGCAACTAAACCGGATGTTGCTATCATTTCAGTACCTCCAAGACCTGTTTGGTCAGAACAGTTAATAACTGTACCACCACAATTATCCATAAGCATAACTGAAGCATCAAAGGAGCCTGAACCTTTTACGGTAATGTTTTGACCATTAGCATTTGCTACAAATGAATACCACACATCAAAAGCACTTGTGCTGGTTAGTCCATTGCAGGTAGCCGGTGCACTCGACTGTGTAGCCTGGTCAACTGTTCCGGAAGTAAAAGTACAAGTTGAATTAACTGTTAATGCAATTGCATTGGCACAATTATCATTTGCAGGTGGTGATGCAAACATGCATGTAATACCTGTGATCATTAATGCTGCTGTAAGATAATGCTTCATCATTTCTGTTTTTTTATTGTTTATATTTTTATCTAATTTCCGTTTAAAGAAAATTTAACTTTCAAATCCTAGTCTTAAATTTATTGAACCAATACTCTCTTAATCACTTTCGTTTTACCGGAAACAAATAAAATAGTGTATGCCCCTTTTGCAGGGTTTATTTTGTCGATAGTAAGTAAAACCTCACCATTTACAGGTGTTACATAAGATGAATAAATAGCCTGGCCAAATACATTAATAATACTGATCATCACTTTTTCTTCTTTAAAAATAGCAGAGGTTTTAATGTTAAAATTACCTGAGTTAGGGTTTGGATAAATCAATATAGCATCGGCTAAATTTAATTCCTCAATTCCTGCAGGAGAACAATTAGAATAAACCGGTTGAGATGCAACAACACATCCATTGCTATTATCCGTTACATATACCGAATAATATCCAGCCTGGTTGGCTGTATAAAATTGAGAAGTAGCTCCAATAATTGGAGTGCCGGATATATACCATTGGTAAGTTACATTTGATATCTGGCTGGTGGCAAGTGAACAGCCTGCAGCTTGTACTATCGGTGTTGCAGGGCAAATAACTCCGGTTTGTGTAATTGTATAGATTTGGCCACCAATAGTAATTGTACCAACTCTTTGCGTTTGATTTGGATTCGCAGTAACTGAATAATTCACCGTTCCATTACCGGAACCTGAGTTTCCTGATGAAATAAATATCCAGTTGTCATTTGATACCGCTGTCCAGGTGCAACCACTCGTTGTTGTAATATTCACAGTTCCCGTATTTGCGGAAGAAGATAAAGTGAGGGAAGCTGGGGTAAGCGTATACGTACATGTTGAAGTTCCATTTTGAACTACCGTATGTGACTGGCCACCAACCAATATTGAACCTAATCTTTGTGTTGCAGATGTATTGGCGGTTACAGAGTAACTTACCGTTCCATTTCCACTGCCGGTGCTACCTGAAGTAATCGTAATCCAACTGTCAGTTGTTGAAGCTGTCCAGTTGCATCCGGTGTTTGAAGCAACATTTATTGTTCCTGAACCTGCTAAAGAAGTGAATGATAAAGCTGTTGGAGAAATAGTATAGTTGCAATTCACTCCACTAATAGTAACCGAGTGAGTTTGACCTGCTACTGTTATAGTACCGGTAAGTTGTGTTGTACCTGTGTTTGCTGCAACCGTATAATTAACGGATCCATTTCCGGAACCGGAACTTCCCGAAGATATTGTTATCCAGGAGCTGTTTGAAGTAGCTGTCCATGCACATCCGCTAGTTGTAGTAACATTAACTATACCAGAACCACCTGTTGAGTTATAAGATAGTGCTGTTGGAGAAATAGTATAAGAACAAGCAGTAGGAGCGCTTTGAGTAACTGAATGTAACTGTCCGGCAATAGTTATAGTACCGGTTCTGGTTGTTGTACCAGTGTTTGCAGCTACATTATAACCAACCGTTCCGTTTCCTGAACCTGTACTTCCACTTGTAACAGTTATCCAAGAATCATTGGATGATGCAGCCCAGTTACAACCGCTTGTTGTAGAAACATTCACTGTTCCTGATCCTGCAACATCTGTATACGATAGATTAAGCGGTGCAATAGTAAAGGTACATGTTGTATTACCACTTTGAGCAACTGTATGAGTTTGCCCGGCAATAGTAATTGTGCCTGTTCTTTGAGAAGTGCCTGTATTGGCAGCTACAGTATAAGCTACTGTTCCATTGCCTGTTCCAGAACTACCGGATGTAATGGTAATCCAACTGCTGTTTGCAGTTGCTGCCCAGTTACAAGTACCTGCAGATGCAGTAACATTAACTGTTCCTGAACCGGCTGCAGAAGTGAATGATAAACTAGCTGGAGAAATAGTGTATGTACAAGATGTAGAAGTATGAGTTACACAGATCTGAAAACTACCTGTTCCTGCACCTGCTGAGTAATGATAAACACGAACCAAGTAGGTAGCACCAACTGTTAAACCTGTTAAATTGGATGTTTCTAATCCGGCTGCTCCACTAACATCAGTACATTGGATATTAGTACCTGTACAAGCTCCTGATCGAACATCAACAACAGCGTCAAAGCCTGAACCACTTTGTACTTTAACGGTATGGCTGGTGGATACAGCAGTAAATGAATACCAAACATCATCATCACCGGTACCTGCACAGGTACCCGGTATCGATTGTGTGGCACCGGTTGTAGAGCCTGATGTATAATTACAACTTAGTGAAGAAGTTAAAGAAATAGCATTAGCACAAACATCATTTGCAGGTGCCGAAGGGTTAGTATGAGTAACACAGATCTGGAAACTACCAGTTCCTGCTCCTGCACCAAAATTGTAAACTCTGATCAAATAAGTTGAACCAACAATAAGACCGGTTAGATTAGCAGTTTCTAATCCGGCAGCAGCAGTAGCATCTGAACACATTAAGTTAGTACCTGAACAAGCTCCTGATCTAACATCAACTACTGCATCAAAACCACTTGCACTTTGTACTTTCACAGTATGAGTTGTTGCAACTGCTGTAAATGAATACCAAACATCATCATCACCGTTTCCGGTACAGGTTCCTGCAAGAGAAAGTGTAGCACCTGTGGTTGAACCACTTGTGTAACTGCATGTAGTAGAAGATGTCAATGAGATAGCACTTGCACAAAAATCATTTGCAGGAGCTGATGAACCAACATGAGTAACACAAATTTGGAAATTACCTGTTCCTGAACCTGCAGCATAATCATAAACACGGATTAAATAGGTTGAACCTATTGTTAAACCAGTTAAGTTAGCGGTTTCTAAACCAGCAGCACCACTGGCATCGGTGCAAGTTATATTGGTTCCAGTGCAAGAGCTGTTTGAGCGAACATCTACAACAGCATCAAAACCTGCTCCGCTTTGCACTTTCACGGTATGGCTGGTAGCAACAGCAGTAAATGAATACCAAACATCATCATCACCTGTTCCTGTGCAAGTACCTGCAAGTGATTGAGTAGCACCTGTAGTTGAACCAGTAGTATAATTACAGCTTGTAGAAGATGTTAATGAGGTTGGACTGGAACAAAGGTCATTGGAAGGTGCAGAAGAACCCACATGGGTAACACATATCTGGAAACTACCGGTACCGGAGCCTGTTCCAAAATTATAAACCCGAACAAAATAAGTGGAACCAACCGTTAAACCTGTTAAATTAGATGTTTCCAATCCAGCAGATGCTGTGGCATCTGTACATTGAACATTAGTTCCCTGACAAGAACCGGATCTCACATCAACAACAGCATCAAATCCGCTTCCGGATTGTACCTTAACTGTTTCACTTGTTGAAGCAGCAACAAATGAGTACCAAACATCATCATCACTACTACCTGTGCAAGTGCCAACAAGTGATTGAGTAGCTCCAGTGGTGGTGCCACTTGTATAGTTACAACTTGTAGAAGAGGTTAAAGAAACTGCACTGGTACAATAATCATTAGCAGGTGCAGAAGGAGCAGTGTGTGTTACACAAATTGTAAAATCACCTCCACCATTACCTGTTCCGTAATGGTAAACACGAACAAGATAAGTCGAACCAACAGTAAGTCCCGTTAAATTAGAAGTTTCGGTTCCATTAACAGCACTTCCATCTGTGCATTGAATATTAGTTCCTGAACAAGACCCTGATCTGACATCAACAACTGCATCAAAACCATTATTACCGTCCACTGTAACTGTATGACTTGTTTGAACAGCAGTAAATGAGTACCATACATCATCATCACCAGTACCGGTACAAGTACCAGCTAGTGATTGTGTTGCTCCCAAAGTAGAACCCGTTGTAGGACTACAGGATGTGGAAGAGGTTAAAGAGATTGCATTCGAGCAAAAATCATTAGCAGGGGCACTTTGGGCAACATGTGTTACACAA
The DNA here is from genome assembly GCA_023251855.1 of Bacteroidota bacterium. Taxonomy (GTDB): domain Bacteria; phylum Bacteroidota; class Bacteroidia; order 2-12-FULL-35-15; family 2-12-FULL-35-15; genus 2-12-FULL-35-15. The sequence continues at coordinate 764 of JAHEYA010000145.1, read as the reverse complement.
ATATCAAAATCACCTCCTGCATCACCGGTTCCGTAATGATAAACTCTGATCACATAGGTTGCGCCAACAACCAAACCGGTCATAGTAGCAGTTTCCAAACCATTTGCTAAAGTAGCATCTATGCACATTATGTTACTTGCAGTACAAGCAGGAGCATTTCTAATGTCTAAAACCGGATCAAACCCTCCGTAACCTTGAACTTTAACGACATGAGTTGTTGCCTGAGCAACAAATCTATACCATACATCATCATCTCCGGTTCCTGCACAGGTACCAGTGATTGATTGAGTGGCGCTTAAAGTTGAGCCCTGAGTGTACGAACAAGAAGTAGATGATGTTATGCTAATAACATTATTACAAAAATCGTTTGCAGGTTGAGCATATGCATTCTTAAAATTAAGAGTTAAAAATGCTACAAAAGTTACGATAGGTATAAGTTTTTTCATGATTTTTATTTTTTTATAGGAGTACAAATATACAAAATATATACTAAATTCTAAACTCTGAATTACAGGACCAAATCCGGATCAAAACAAATTCCAAACAGTTTCTTCAAAACCAATAAAAACCCCGTCATCCCTTACTTTTATTGGATAAGGCTGAACAAAATCTCCCAAGCCGCTTTTTGCTCTTCCTGTTTTCAGATCAAAACGATACCGGTGAACCGGACAAACTACACTACCTTCAGAAGTGCAATATCCATTGCCTAAAGAAGCTCCATTATGCGGACATTTATCATTTACTGCAAAAAAACCTTCAGAAGT
>JAHEYA010000144.1 GCA_023251855.1 Bacteroidota bacterium | reverse complement strand
TCCGCAAATAATCAGTTTCTGTTTTTCTTTTAGTGCAGTAGCTTCAATTTTATTAAAATCAATACGTCCGGTTTTTTCTTCTACACCATAAAAACTGGGAACATATAATTTTCCTGAAAAATTAACTGGAGAGCCGTGTGTAAGATGGCCTCCATGAGAAAGATCAAATCCTAAAATTTTATCTCCGGGTTTTAAAACACCTAACATAACGGCTGCATTCGCTTGTGCACCTGAATGGGGCTGTACATTTACCCAAACAGCATTAAATAATTTTTTTGCACGATCAATTGCTAATTGCTCTATTTTATCAACCACCTCACATCCGCCATAATAACGTTTTCCGGGAAGTCCTTCAGCATACTTGTTGGTAAGCACTGAACCCATTGCTTTCATCACTTGTTCACTCACATAATTTTCGGAAGCGATCAATTCAATTCCTATTGTTTGACGCTTTTTCTCCTCAGCAATAAGGTCAAATACTACAGTATCTTTTTTCATATTTATCTTTTAAAAAGGTTTTTTAAATGTTGATTAAATTTCACCCCTGACAGGGTTTTAAACCCTGTCAGGGGTTTAGGTTACAAATATATAAATTATACACGTATCAAATTTTTTAATGCTTTTAGTTCATGTTTAAATTTGTTAAAACACAAATACATCCATATAATTTATTAGTGTAATGTCATTTCGACCGTAGGGAGAAATCCCCGTAAAAGTAGAAAAAATGAGATTTCTCCCTACGGTCTAAATGACATATAAAACAAATTATTAATGGAATTTAAACAGGCTTTTAGTTCAAGCCTAGCTTTGTATCTCCATTGCTACCGGCTTGTTCTAAGTAATAATTTAAAGATCTTTTTATTTGTTTAATATCCGGTGTCAGATTAATCTCACATTTTCCAATAGCAGAAATTAAAGAAAAATTCAGTTTCCCTTTTGTATTTTTTTTATCGTGACTCATCAGTTCTATCAAGCGTTGTGTATCCTTTTCAGAAATATCAACCGGTTTATAAATTGATAAAATAAAAGATGTAATTTCTTTTAGAGATTCTTTTGAAAGTTTAAGGATTTCTGCTGAAAGATAGGCTTCGCATATCATTCCCATAGCAATTGCTTCTCCATGTAATAACGATTTTTCCGGTTTTTGCTCTAAAAAATAACTTTCAAGAGCATGGCCGATGGTATGTCCAAAATTTAGTGTTTTTCGACTATTTTTTTCCAGAGGATCTTTTTCTACTACTTTATTTTTTATCTGAATAGAGCTTTCTATAAGTGTATCAAAGGTATCTGGTCGGGCAAAATTTGCATTTTTAATTTTTTTCCAGTAACCCGAATCAGCAATTAATGAATGTTTGATCATTTCAGCAAAACCCGACAACAACTGACGTTTATCCAACGTATTTAAAAAGGAACTATCCACAAATACCGCCAATGGATCATTGAACAGGCCAATTTCATTTTTTAAATGATTCAGATCAATACCTACCTTCCCACCAATTGATGCATCCACCTGTGAAAGCAGTGTTGTTGGAATATTTATAAATCCAATACCTCGTTTAAAAACAGAAGCAATAAAACCACCCATATCACCAATTACACCACCACCAAGATTAACCAATAGTGATTGTCTGTCAGCGCCATAATCACTTAAAGTGGCCCAGATCTGAGAACAAATTTCAAGATTTTTATTCTCCTCACCACTTTCAATCTCAATAATTTCAGCATCTTTAAAAGCAGGGATATGCTCTACCAATTGAGGGTAACAATATTTTAATGAATTTTCATCAACAAGAATAAACAGGCTAGAATATCCAACTGTAGAGTCTTTCAGAAACCTATTGATCTCTTTTGAAATGGTATTAGTGATAAAAACTGAATAAGTATTTGCCTTAATTTCTGTCATAAAATGGTTTAGTATCACAAATATAAGATAAGAAAATTATTAATTGAAATAAGCTTTTGACATCGCTTTAACAATTAACTAAATACTATATTTGTAATTCTAAATTCAATACAATAATGCTTTCATTCAATAATACTGAAGTTGCTTTTTCAGGTAAAACAAATAAGGATCTTAATCGTTCTTATTGGTTATTTAAAATGGTTCCCAATCCAACATTTGTAACCATTGGAAAATTCCTGAGGAACTTGGCTATCCAACTGCAGTTTCCAATAAAATGGATCATAAAACCTACCATTTTTAAACAATTCTGCGGAGGAGAGATAATCCCTGAATGTGATAAAACAATCAATGATTTGGGACGTTTTAAGATCGGAACAATTTTAGATTATTCGGTTGAAGGAAAAAAAAATGAACATGATTTTGATTCATGTGCAGACGAAACCATTGCTACTATTGAAAAAGCACAAAAAAATAAGAGTATCCCATTTTGTGTTTTTAAAGTCACCGGTTTGGCACGTTTCGATTTATTGGCAAAAGTTACTGCTGATCAAACATTGACTGCAACTGAGCAACATGAATTTGGTAGAATACAGCATCGTATTGATCATATCTGTAAAGCTGCTCATGATGCAGGAGTTCCTGTTTTTATAGATGCTGAAGAAAGCTGGATTCAAAAAGCAATTGATGATCTCGCCAATAAAATGATGACCGTATATAATATTCAAAAGCCTATTGTTTACAATACTTTTCAGTTATACCGGAAAGACAGGTTAGCCTATTTGAAACACTCATTTGATATTGCTCAAAAAGAAAATTATTATTTGGGGGCTAAATTGGTTCGTGGTGCTTACATGGAAAAAGAACGGGCAAGAGCATTAGAAAAGGGCTACTCCTCTCCTATTCAGGATACCAAAGAAAATACCGATGCGGACTATGATTCAGCCCTTTTGTTTTGTGCTAAACATATTGATAAAATTGCTATCTGTGCCGGAACACATAATGAAAACAGCTCTATGTTCCTTGCTCAAGTGATGAAAGAAAACAATATAGTAAATGAAAATAAACATATTTATTTTTCCCAATTATATGGCATGAGCGACCATATCAGTTATAACCTAAGCAATGCAGGTTATAATGTGGCTAAATATGTGCCTTATGGACCAGTGAACGAAGTATTACCTTACCTGATTAGACGAGCGCAAGAGAACACTTCCGTAAAAGGGCAAACCGGACGAGAACTGAGTTTGATCATTAAAGAAAAGGAAAGAAGAAAAAGCCGTGTTTAAATTCACTCACCGGTGAGCAAAAAAAAATCATTTATTGAATCTAAAATAATTGAATATCATCAACTCCATAAAAGATCTTGACACACAACTGTTTCTTTTTTTAAACAGCATACACAGCGATTTTTTTGATGTAGTCATGTACTGGGCCAGCAACAAGCCTTTCTGGATTCCTCTATATTTATTTTTCTTTTATCTTGCTTATAAACAAATCGGAAAACGCATTTGGATATTGGCCATAGCAGTTACTTTACTTATTTTATTAAGTGATCAGATCTCGGTTCATGCTTTTAAAAATGTTTTTCTACGCGAACGCCCTTGTCATGATTTAATTTTACAATCACAGGTTCATTTGCTGAATGGTTACTGTGGCGGCAAGTACGGCTTTGTTTCTTCTCATGCTGCAAACACTTTTGCACTGGCAATGTTTTTAAGTTTGTTCTTTCGGGGCAGACTTAACTATTTTAGTCCCCTTATTTTCCTGTGGGCTGCATTTGTTAGTTATAGTCGTATATACGGAGGCATACATTATCCACTGGATGTAATTGGAGGTGCTATTGTGGGCATGGGTATTGGAATTGCAGTTTTTAAAATATATGCTTTTAGCGAATCTAAACTAGTTAAACCGCAATGAAATATTTTTTTATTTTTTTTATTTCATTGAATCTGGCTCTATACGGGCAAAATGCAGACATTGATCTTTTAAAAAGTATCAATCTTAATCGTAATAAAAATCTGGATAATGCTTTTATTGGGATCAGCAATTCAGTTGCACCGGCCAGTATCGCACTCCCTATAGGGCTTCTGTGCACCGGCATCATAAAACACGATAGCACATTAAAAAACAAAGCAGTATGCGTTGGTGCTTCATTAATAGTAGCAGCAGGTATTACAACCGGATTAAAATATGCAGTAAATCGTACAAGGCCATTTGTTACTTACCCAGAAATAGATAAAGCCATGGCCGCAGGTAGTCCCTCCTTCCCTTCCGGACATACATCTGATGCATTTGCAACAGCAACATCCCTGAGTTTAGCATTTCCAAAATGGTTTGTTATTGCTCCTTCATTTTTATGGGCTTGTTCAGTGGGTTATTCACGTATGGATTTAGGTGTGCATTACCCAACTGATGTGGCAACCGGTGCAATTATTGGAGCAGGTACTTCTTTCTTATGTTATAAAGCAAACAAGTGGCTGAGCAAGCGAAATCATCGAAAATAAATTTTATATTTGTTGGCTTTCTCGCGAAATTGCAAAGAAAACTTTTGATTGATCTCTTATATAAATGAATAATTTAATTTTAATATTTATTGGTGGCGGCTTGGGAAGTCTTGCCCGGTTTGGTATTGGATCATTTGTTCAATCAAATTTCAAATCTGTTTTTCCAATTGCCACCTTGTGTTCAAATGTGTTGAGTTGTATCATACTTGCTGCTACTATAGCTTTTTTTAATGATAAATTAATATCAAATCCGAATATAAAAATGTTTGTTTTAGTTGGCATTTGTGGAGGTTTCAGTACATTTTCAACTTTTAGTGCGGAAACAGTTGACTTAATAAAGTCAGGAAGTTCGATCATCGCCATTGCCAATATTTTAATAAGTGTAACCGTTTGTGTTGGCTTGATCTATTTTATAACAAAGAATACTTAAAACTTAACTCCAGCGAAGTACGAACTTTTACGAAACTACGAACGATTCACTATAAGATGAAAGCACTTGTAAAAAGAGATGATTTAGTTTATCCCGAATTAAGTTATGAGATTATTGGTTGCGCATACGAAGTCTGGGATGAACTTGGTTCAGGTCATTTGGAAAAAATATATCAAAAATCTTTAGCCATAGTACTACGAACAAAAAACAAAAAGTTTCAGGAACAAGTTTATTATCCTTTAAAATTTAGAAATGAAATCGTTGGAAAAGGTTTTCTTGACTTTCTAATAGATGATAAAATAATTGTAGAATTAAAAAAAGATGGAAATTTTTCAAAATCCAATATCGAACAGGTCTTGAATTATTTGAAATTATCCAACCTGAAACTTGCTATTCTTATTAATTTTACAAAAGAAGGTCTAAAATTTAAACGAATCGTAAATATTAACCCGGTCTCATAGTTCGTAAGTTCGTATAAAGTTAGTACTTCGTTGAGATTTTCAATAAAATATTTCTAGTACAAAAACAAAATCATAATATGAAAAAAATCATCCTTACTATTTGCATCGTTGCTACATCTTCACTATTAATTTCCTGGGGAACATTCGGACATGAACATATCAACAGAGCTGCTGTATTTGCATTACCGGGTTCTCTTCAAACTTTTTTTTATAATCATATCGATTTTATAACTGAAGAAGCTACTGTAGCTGATCTTCGGAAATATACATTAAATGATAAATCTGAGAATCCGCGTCATTTCATCGACCTTGAAAATTTTGGCTCCATGGACAGTTTACCCAGAACCATGAATGAAGCAAAAGCAAGATTTGATGACAAATTTCTTCAATCAAATGGCATCCTACCCTGGTATATCGAAGATATGATGGAAAAATTGACCAAAGCATTTAAAGAAAAAAGAAAAGCAGAAATACTTTTTATTGCTGCTGATTTAGGCCATTACATTGGTGATGCACATATGCCATTACATACAACCTCAAATTATGACGGACAACAAACCAATCAAAAAGGAATACATGCCCTTTGGGAATCACGTATTCCAGAGCTTGTAGGAAAAAATTACAATTTTAATACTCCTGATGCCAAAGTAATTGATAATGTCCAAAAAGAAATGTGGAAAATTATTTTTGCTTCACATCGTTTGATCGATACACTGCTATTGACTGACCGTGAATTGAAGAAAAAATTTGCCGAGGACAAAATCTACAAAAAAGATGAAAGTGGTAAAGTTGTAAAAAGTAAATATGGCGCTCAGATGTTTAGTGATGAGTATGCGATACAGCTTCATACCGCATTAAATGGAATGGTAGAAAAACAAATGCGTGCATCGATTGCTGCCACTGCTAATTTTTGGTATACAGCTTGGGTAAATGCCGGAAAACCTGACCTTACTGACTTAGACCCTGCTGATCAAACAAAAAGAAATGCTCAACCATTTCAAGAGGAATTTCAACTTTGGAAAAAAGGTAAATTGTTTGGTGTTGAAAGTGAAAAAGAATTTTGATTTACACCCTGACAGGGTTCCAAACCCTGTTAGGGTTAATATATACAGAGTCTAT
>JAHEYA010000143.1 GCA_023251855.1 Bacteroidota bacterium | reverse complement strand
GTTTCGTTTAAGGTTTGGGCTAAAGCCCATATAATTTGGTGTTTCATTTAACCCCGACTTAAAAGTCGGGGCTATTGGCAATTAAATAGCCACGACCTTTAGGTCGTGGAATACAGAAGATTTACCAATATCGGGCTTTAGCCCAATAATTGTAACCTTGCTTAAACGAAACTCACGTTATTATAGTTTGTAGTAACAATGAGAACAATAGTAGAAAAACATAATTCGCAATTTAATTAATATGAAAGTAGAACAAATTTACACCGGATGTTTGGCACAAGGTGCTTATTTCATTCAATCAGAAGGCGAAGCGGTAGTAATTGATCCATTGAGAGAAATTACACCTTATCTTAAAAAAGCAGAAAAAGAAAATGTAAAAATAAAATATGTTCTGGAAACCCATTTTCATGCTGATTTTGTAAGCGGACATGTTGATCTGGCTAAAGCAACTGGTGCAACAATTATTTTTGGGCCTAATGCTAATCCAAAATTTAAAGCCCACATCGCAACAGATGGAGAAGAATTAAAAGTAGGAAAGATTACTATCAAAGTGTTGCATACTCCGGGACATACCATGGAATCCAGTACTTATTTGTTGTCAGATGAAAACAATAAACCACATGCTATTTTCAGTGGTGATACTCTTTTTATCGGTGATGTTGGCAGACCTGATCTGGCAGCAAAATCAGGCTTAACAGTTGAAGATTTGGCCGGAACACTTTATGATTCTTTACGCAGTAAAATTATGCCTTTACCGGACGATGTACTTGTATATCCCGCACATGGCGCAGGTTCTGCTTGCGGAAAAAATATGAGTAAAGAAACATTTGATATTCTTGGTCATCAGAAAAAAGTGAATTATGCGTTGAGAGAAACGATGACAAAAGTTGAATTCATTAAAGAATTAACTACTGATCTAATGCCTCCTCCATCCTACTTCCCACTCAATGTTAGAATGAATAAAGAAGGTTATGAGAACATCAGTGAAGTTATTAAAAAAGGCACACATGCGATGAATCCAGAGGAGTTCGAGCTTGTTGCAAATGAAACCGGTGCTTTAAAATTGGATGTGCGTGGAGCAATTTCTTTCTCAAAAGGATTTATCCCAAACTCTATCAACATAGGTATTGATGGTGGTTTTGCACCATGGGTAGGTACTTTAATACCAGATATTAAACAACAAATTTTATTGATTACTGATGAAGGTAGAGAAGAAGAAACGGTTATTCGTTTAGCTCGTGTAGGCTACGACAATACTATTGGATACCTCAAAGGAGGCTTCAATGCTTGGAAAAATGCAGGTAAAGAAGTGGATATTGTAAAGTCGGTTTCAGTTCAAACATTTGTTGATGCTTATAAAACAAATCCCAAAATCAATATTCTTGATGTTCGTAAAAAAAATGAATACAACCTTGAACATATTGTAGATGCTGAAAATTTGCCATTAGATTTTATCAATGATGGTATGCCTTCCATTGATAAAAACAAAACTTATTATGTGCATTGTGCCGGTGGTTACCGCTCTATGATCTATACTTCCATTTTAAAATCAAGAGGATACGACAATTTAATAAATGTTGAAAACGGCTTTAAACCTATCATTACAGCCGGTCCGGAGATAAAAACAATTGCTAATACTTGTCCTTCAGAAAACAAGATTTAAGAAATGAATTTAAATGCTCCACATACTCCCAATATGTTTCGTGCCAATATTGCATTAGGTATGGAAGTAGATGTAGTTTTAAAAAAAGATCAGCGAACCGGAAAACGTACTCGTGGTAAGGTTCAATGGATACTCACCAGCGTTTCCTTTCATTCCAGAGGAATAAAAGTAACACTTGATACACGCCAGGTAGGGCGTGTTCAGGAGATTATTGGGTCATAAATTGAAAAATAATTTACCTAAAAAATTCATTGCTTTGTTTCAATTTCTATTGAATTTTTGAGTATATTTGACAATCAGTATGAAAAAAGATTCTACAAAAATATCGTTCAAATTCCTGCCCTGGGTAGCCTTACCCGGTTTGTGATTCTTATTATTTTTTATTTTTCCTCAAAATTTACTATATAAATTAACACTCGTGCAAACGGGATAAAAATAAAATTTCATGAAAAAAATTATTGTATTAGGTGCCGGAATGGTTGGTAGTGCTATGGCAATCGACTTAGCAAAAAAACATACTGTAACTGTTGCTGATTTGAGCGACAAAGCATTAGAAAAATTAAAAGCAAAAAACAAAGCGATATCAACACTTCAACTGAACGCGAAAGATAAAGCACTCTTAACTGCTGCCATTGCTCCATTTGACATTGTGCTTTGTGCAGTGCCCGGTTTTATGGGCTTTGAAACCCTTAGAACAATTTTAGAAGCAGGTAAAAATGTTGTTGATATTTCATTTTTTCCTGAAAATTCATTGGAGCTGGATGCACTTGCAAAACAAAAAGGAGTTACTGCAATCGTTGATTGTGGCGTTGCACCCGGTATGGACAATATTATTTTAGGTTATTACAATGAAAAAATGAAACTAACTGATTTTGAATGTTTGGTTGGTGGATTGCCTAAAGTAAAAAAATGGCCTTTTAATTATAAAGCTCCATTTTCACCTATTGATGTGATTGAAGAATATACCCGCCCTGCCCGTTATGTTGAAAATGGCGAAATCATTACCAAAGCAGCCATGTCGGATATAGAACACATTGAAATGGATGGTGTAGGAACACTTGAAACATTTAATTCAGACGGATTACGTTCCATCATTTTTACAATGCCACACATTAAAAATATGAAAGAGAAAACAATGCGTTATCCCGGTCATATCGAAAAGGTGCTTGCTTTGCGCGATTCAGGTTTTTTTAGTAAAGAACCAATTGTGGTAAATGGTGCGAGTATAGTACCATTGGACTTCACTTCCAAAGTTTTATTCAGCGAATGGAAATTAGGAGAAACTGAAGAAGAGCTAACAGTAATGCGTGTTACAGTGGTAGGTGATGAAAATGGTACTACAAAAAAAGTAACGTATCATTTGTATGATGAATATAATAAAGAAACACAAACTTCATCAATGGCACGTACAACAGGCTATACAGCAACAGCAGCTGTTAATATGGTGTTGGAAAATATATTTAACGAAAAAGGAGTTTTTCCTCCTGAGTTGGTTGGCAAACATGAAAAATGTTTTAACCATTTTATAAATTATTTAAAAGAGCGTGGAATCAATTACCGTAAAGAAGAGGTGATTGTTGCAAAATCAAAGAGCAAAGTATCTAATTAAAAAATAGAACACGGATAACGCAGATGCGACTAATTTCCACTGATAAAATCAGTTATTACCCTTTTAATCCGTGTCATCCGTGTTCTATTTTTTAATTTAGAAATCACCATTCTCCACCAATTTAATAGCTTCCTCAATTAATTTATCATCGTTAACAGGGTCATAATCATCTTTTAAATTAGAACTGAATACAAAAGCCAATCCCTGCCACATCATAGCGGAAAAGCTACCACGCATCTCTTTTACCACATCATAGGTAGTACGGCCGGTTTCACGATAGATCAATTTTAGCAGAATTCGCCCTTGGGTCATGGTGAGTTCTCTTAATTCAGGGCCAAATTGGACTTTCAGCCTTTTTTCAGCCTCCTTTGTATATCTTTTTTTATCAGCCTCATCCGGAATCTTGGAAAGGATAAGTTCATATTCTTTTAGCATTGCAGACGCTAAAATAGCGTATGGGTATACTTTTTTTACATTGTATTTGATCCTGTCCCATTTCACAGCATCTTTCTGGTTTTTAAATACACGGGGAACATAACACTGCACAGGCGCAAGAGTTACATAGGGAATTGTATCATCTCCATAACAAACAGCACGAACAGCAATAGGTTTTTCAGGCAGATCAAGACCATTGGAAACATATCTTGAATTTTGTTTTGCCCAAATAGTATCTTTCTGAGCAGAACTTAAAAGAGGTAAAAGGGAAATAAGTATGACTATTATTTTTGCCATGTGGCGGTATAAATCAAATCCTGTACCCTTTTCTTTTGGTTCATGAAACACGCATCTTTCCTGATTTACGAATTAATACATTCATATACCTAGTGTTATGTTGAATGTAAGATGTGAAATGGAAAATGTAGGTTTGGGCTTTGCGATTGGCTTTTAACCATCTTACATCTGCCATTTTACATTTTACATATCACTATATGTTATATACCTTTGTTGTAATTCAATCTACTCGATTTCCATTTCGATTGGCGCTCTTCTGACTGCTGCTCATACTTTTTTACAGATATCTTTTTATCACTCATCAATTTAGCACCAAACAAAGCTGCAATAATGGCTTCTTCTACATTTTCTACAATTAACATTTCAGGTGAAAAGTGTTGTTTAACAAAATGAGTATCAAAATTTCCGGAAGTAAATGCTTTGTGTTTTAATACAAACTTGCAAAAGCTTAATGTTGTTTCCACACCAACTATTTTATAATCATCAATAGCGCGTATCATCCTGTTGATAGCCTCTTCCCTATCTTTACCAAATGAAATTAGTTTTGAGATCATCGGATCATAATAGATAGGAATATCCATACCTTCTTCAAAACCATCATCAACACGCACTCCCAAGCCTTGCGGACGCTTATACGTTACCAATTTACCAATATCAGGTAAAAAGCCATTGGCAGGATCTTCAGCATACACACGGACTTCAATGCTATGTCCGTTAATTTTCAAATCCGCTTGTGAGAACGATAATTTTTCACCACGTGCTACTTTTATTTGTTCTTTTACTAAGTCGATACCTGTGATCATCTCCGTAACCGGATGCTCCACTTGTAAGCGGGTATTCATCTCTAAAAAATAGAAATTTTTATTTTCATCCAACAAAAACTCAACAGTACCGGCACCTTCATAATTGCATGCTTTACCAACATTAACAGCACATTCACCCATTGCTTTACGAATTTCGGGTGTTAATACTGATGAGGGTGCTTCTTCAATCACCTTCTGGTGGCGTCTTTGAATTGAACATTCACGTTCAAATAAATAAACAATATTACCATGTGAATCACCTAAAATCTGTATTTCAATATGTCTTGGACTACCAACATAACGTTCAATAAAAACAGAACCATTACCAAAAGCAGATGTAGCTTCACTTACAGCTAATTTCATTTGTTCTTCAAACTCCTCAACTTTCTCAACTATGCGCATCCCTTTACCTCCACCACCAGCACTGGCTTTTATTAGTATTGGAAATCCTGTTGCAATTGCAGTTTTTTTACCTTCAGCTACACTGCTGATAGCACCATCAGAACCTGGAACCATAGGTATCTTATATTTTTTTGCGGCTGCTTTTGCAGATAATTTATCACCCATGATATTCATCGCTTCCGGTGAAGGACCAATAAAAATAATTCCTGATTTTTTCACTGCTGCAGCAAAGCCTGCATTTTCAGATAAAAAACCATAACCCGGATGAATACCATCCACGCCAAGCTGTTTGGCTGTTTCAATAATTTTATTACCTAACAAATAGGATTGATTGGAAGGCGGTGGACCAATACATACGGCCTCATCAGCATATTTTACGAAAGGTGCATTCCTGTCTGCTTCCGAATAAATGGCAACAGTTTTTATACCCATTTCTCTGCATGAACGCATGATACGTAAAGCAATTTCACCACGGTTGGCAACTAATATTTTGTTCATAGTATGGATTTAATATCAAAAAAAATACAAAACACTCAACGTATAGACTTTTGTGAATCTGCAGCGTGTTGCACAGTTGGAAACAATTCTTTTAATTTACTTACCACATAATCAACCTCTTCTTTTGTATTGTATTTGCTGAATGAGAAACGTACTGCAGGACGAGTAACATCACATCCAATTCCTCTTAGCACATGCGAACCTACATCACTACCGGAAGTACAGGCACTGCCTCCGGATGCTGAAATCCCTGCAATATCCAGATTGAATAATAACATTTCGGCATTTTCAGTATGTGGGAAACGTACATTTAACACGGTGTACAAACAATTATCCTGACAGGCACCATTAAATTCAATTGCCGGAATAGCTGTTTTCAACTGTTCTACCATAAAATTTTTTAATCCGGTAATGTATTTTTGATGCTTATCCAGATCGCGCAAGGCAATTTCCAATGCTTTCGCCAGACCTATGATACCGTAAAGATTTTCAGTACCACCACGCATATTGCGTTCCTGGCTACCTCCATAGATGAAAGGATTAATTTTAACACTGCCGCTAATATACAAAAAACCTACACCTTTTGGACCATGAAATTTATGGGCGGCACAGGTTACAAAATGTATCTTTATTTTTTGCAAATCCATTGCATAATGTCCCATTGTTTGAACAGTATCCGAATGAAAAATTGCATTGTATTTAGAACATATTT
>JAHEYA010000142.1 GCA_023251855.1 Bacteroidota bacterium | reverse complement strand
TTAATTGATTTTGTCAAGGATAAAACCGGACAATGGAATAACCATGTTGAATTAGGATTATGGGCCGATGCCCTTGTCATTGCTCCTTCATCAGCTAATACCATTGCGAAAATGGCCAATGGCTCTTGCGATAATTTATTACTTGCCACTTATTTATCTGCTCGTTGTAAAGTATACATTGCTCCTGCAATGGATCTGGATATGTATAAACATCCTGCAACTGCCGAAAATTTAAAACGACTAAAGTCGTTCGGGAACCACATTATTAACCCCGGTACAGGTGAATTAGCAAGCGGTTTGAATGGTGAAGGCCGTATGGCTGAACCGGAAGAAATTGTTGATTATTTAATTAAAGCACTCTCTACTTCCCTACCTTTTTCAAAAAAAAAAGTGCTGGTAACAGCCGGTCCCACTTATGAAGCAATAGATCCTGTTCGTTTTATCGGTAATCATTCATCCGGTAAAATGGGGTTTGCTATTGCTGAAGAATTTGCCAAACAAGGTGCGGATGTCACTCTTATTTGTGGGCCCAACAATTTAAAAACAAGTAGTACTTCTATTAACCGTATTGATGTTACAACCGCAGAAGAATTATATATTGCATCCATAAAAGCATTTGGATTGGCAGATATAGCAGTACTTTCAGCAGCCGTTGCAGATTACAAACCAGCAAAAGTTGCAGATCAAAAAATAAAAAAAAATGCCGGAACCAAAAGCCTTGAGCTTGTTCCAACAAAAGATACATTAGCTGAATTAGGTAAATTAAAAAAAACGAATCAGTTGCTTATTGGCTTTGCTCTTGAAACAGAGAATGAAATAGAGAATGCTAAAAAGAAAATAAAAAATAAAAATTTAGATTTCATTGTTCTTAATTCATTGAATGATACCGGTGCCGGTTTTAAAACCGATACCAACAAAATAACAATCATCAACAAACACAATAAAATCACTGAATTTAAGTTGAAGAGCAAGACTGAAGCTGCAAATGATATTGTCAGAGAAATTCAGAACTATATATTAAATTCAAAGAAATAAAACGTGCGCAAACTCATCCTCCTATTTTTCATTCTCTTTTTAAAAACAGCTTTTTCTCAAGAGCTGAACTGTAAGGTACAAGTGCTTTCACAACAGATCGCAGGTACTGATAAACGTGTATTTGAAACATTACAAACTGCAATTTTTGAATTTATGAATAATAAAAAATGGACCAATGATGCATTTAAAAACAATGAACGTATTGATTGTAGCATTTTAATTAATATTACAGACCGTCCCTCTCCTGAAGAGTTTAAAGCCACTATTCAATTACAGGCCCGTAGAGCAATTTTCAAATCATCTTATAATTCTACTTTTTTAAATAATAATGATAATGATTTTTCCTTCAAATATTTGGAAAATCAACCCCTTGAATTTGCTGAAAACTCTCATTTATCAAACCTTACATCGGTATTGGCATTTTATGCATACTTTATTATCGGTTTGGATTATGATTCATTTTCTCTCAATGGAGGAACACCTTATCTGCAAAAAGCATTAACAATTGTTAATACTGCACAAAGTACCAGCGATATTGGTTGGAAAGCATTCGATAGTAATAAAAATCGGTATTGGCTGATCAATAATTTGTTAGATGCCTCCTTTGTACCTATTCGCGAATGTATGTATAAATACCACCGCTTGGGACTGGATGTAATGGCTGATGATGTTGAAGGTGGTCGTAATACGATTACTGAAAGCCTTGAAGGGTTAAAAAAAGTACATGAGATCAAACCTTTATCCTATAGTATGCAGGTTTTTTTCACTGCTAAAGCAGATGAAATAATCAATATTTATTCAGGCGCACCTTCTGCTGATAAATCAAAAATGATAACCCTTTTGAATGAAATGGATCCTACCAATAGTAATAAATATCAGAAAATAATAGCAAGTCAATAAACTTAAATTTTATTTCAAATAAATTTTGTCATGAAAATTTCCGCACTAAAATACATCTCGATTTTAACAGGTCCTATTGTAGGAATAATTTCACTAACTATGCATGGTTGGTGGACTTGGGCACTTCCTATTTATTCTTTTTTTATTATTCC
Organism: Bacteroidota bacterium; assembly: GCA_023251855.1. GTDB lineage: Bacteria > Bacteroidota > Bacteroidia > 2-12-FULL-35-15 > 2-12-FULL-35-15 > 2-12-FULL-35-15. The sequence continues at coordinate 4,346 of JAHEYA010000142.1, read as the reverse complement.
TTTTGCTGAATTATTTTTAACTGGAAATTCGAAAAATCTTTCTGAAATGGAGGAAAATTTGGCAAAAGATGATAAAATTTTTGATTATATTTTATACCTGATGGTTCCTATTCAATTATTTTCTTTGATCTATTTTTTATTTTCTTTTAATGAGTCGCTTCATGGATACGAAATTGCCGGAAGAATACTTACAATGGGCATGTTATGTGCTGTTTTAGGTATCAATGTTGCTCATGAGCTTGGACACAGAGTTAAACCATTTGAACAATTTTTAGCTAAATTTTTATTGATGACTTCTCTATACATGCACTTTATTATTGAACATAACAGAGGTCATCACAAAAATGTAAGTACTGAGAATGACCCAGCTTCTTCAAAATATGGTGAGATTCTTTTTGCATTTTGGTTTCGTTCTATAACCACTGGTTTTATCTCTGCATGGCACATAGAGAGTGAACTATTAAAGAAAAAAGGAATACCTGTTCTTTCATTGAAAAATGAAATGATCCGTTTTATACTCATTCAACTTGGGTTGATCACTGCTATCTATCTGATTTTTGGAATCGCAGTACTATTTTATTTTTTAGGAGCTGCTCTTGTTGGAATCGTTTCACTTGAAACAGTTAATTACATTGAACATTATGGATTAAGCAGAAAAAAAACCGGAGAAAAATCTTATGAACGTGTAATGCCAATTCATTCATGGAATTCTAATCATCCTTTAGGACGAATCATGTTATTTGAATTGAGCCGTCACTCTGATCATCATTATATGGCAAGTAGAAAATATCAGGTTTTACGAAATTTCGATACCTCTCCTCAAATGCCAACGGGTTATCCCGGTATGATGGTATTAGCATTTATTCCTCCATTGTGGTTTATGGTGATGCATAAAAGAATAAAGCAACTACAAATTAATTGATACCAATTTTTTTCCTCTTATGTATTTTTTATTGATACATTAGCGATATCAATATTATCGCTTATTTACTCATTTTTACTCATTAACATACAGAAACAATTCTATATTTTTATTTCGTTTTTTATTTTAAAAAAATCCAATTTTCAAATATAACCTTATGCGATCAAGTGTTTATATAACTTCTGCCGGAAAATATTTACCCGGAAAGCCTGTATTTAATGATGAAATAGAAGAATATTTAGGAAAAATTGGTGGTAGAGTTTCAAGAACAAAAGAAAAAATATTAAAACAAAATGGCATCTTAACACGCTATTATGCCATTGATAAAAATCAGCAAACTACAATAAGCAATAGCCAAATGACTGTTAATGCTATTGAAGATTGTATTCAAAATTCCACAATTCATAAAACTGAAATAGATTTTTTAGCAGCAGCAACCACGCAAGGAGATCTTCCTATCCCTGGCTTTGCCAGCATGGTTCATGCTCAATCAGGTATTGGTGAGTGTGAAATAGCCACTTTACACGGTGTTTGCGGCAGTTCAATGATGGCAATTAAAAATGCCTACATGCAAGTGAAATCTGAAGGCAAAAAAAATGCTATTGCTTGTGCCGGTGAAATGCCCAGTAGAATGTTCAAAGCACAACATTTCGAAAAACAAACTGCTCAGTTAAATGGAAAGGATATTAATCTCGAAACAGATTTTTTAAGGTGGATGCTTTCTGATGGGGCTGGTGCTCTTCTTCTTCAATCACAGCCTAATCCAAACAAATTTTCTTTGCAGATCGAATGGATAGATTTAAAATCTCATGCTCATTTATTTGATGCCTGTATGTACACCGGTGCAAATAAAGACAAGCAAGGGAAGATGGGGAAATCCTGGTTAGATTATTCTAATTTTCAAGAAGCAGATGCCGATGGAGCTGTAAATCTCAAACAAGATATTAAACTGGTGAACAATATTGTTAAACTTGGTGTTGACGGATTTTTTGACCTTATTAATGAAAATAAAATTTCAGGAAATGACATTGATTATCTGGTTTGTCATTACTCCTCTCACTATTTCAAAGGTGAAATTCTTAAACTAATGGAAAAAAGTGGTTTTGTTGTGCCGGAAGAAAAATGGTTTACCAACCTATATACAAAAGGAAATACAGGTGCCGCTTCAATATTTATTATGTTGGAAGAGTTATTAAATAGTGGCAAATTAAAATCTGGTCAAAAAATTCTTTGTATGGTTCCCGAAAGTGGAAGATTTATAACATCTTTCATGTACCTCACTGTTGTAGCACCAGGATCAATTAATAAAAAATTCACTATTGAAAAACGGGTTATTGAAGCACCAAAAATTCATGCTTCAATTGATAATGAAACACAGCAATGGCTTGTGAGATCATTAACCCAGATTTGGATTGATTTTGAAAATAAACTAAACAAAGTTCCAATAATTGATAAAATAAACCGAGGAAATTTATCTCTTGAAGAGTATAGAAATTTTTTAGTTAATCTTCACCAACAAATTATTGATCGTTCACAATGGCTTGCCAAAGCGACTTCCAACCTAAGTGCGGATTTTTTTGAAGTGCGGTCCTTATTTAATGTTCATACTGGCGAGGAAAACCTTAATTATAAAATGTTGGAAAAGAACTTTGTTTCTATTGGTGGCAAATTAGAAGAAATTAGAAACGGAGAAAAAAATATAGGTAATGAAGCTTTAACAGCTTTTATGTTTCAAAGAGCCGGTCAACCCAATCCTTTTGACCTGCTTGGCGCGATGTTCATTATAGAAGGATTAGACAACCGTATGGCAGGCATTTGGGGAAAAGCAATACGCGACCAATTAAATTTAGAAGATGATCAGGTTTCTTTTTTGCTTCATCACGAAATGAGCGATGCTCATAGCAGTCATTTTGACCGTTTCGAAAAAGCAATTCGATTCGAATTACTTACAAAGGATACTGCAAAACAAATTGTTAAAACATCTAAAGTAGTTGCAAGATTATATTTGCTCCAATTAGAAGAATTAGGAAATTTTTAAATAAAAATTTAAATTAGAAACAAACCCTTGCACTTAATAACAGTTGTATATTTCAATGAATTAAACTTTTTTTGTTTTTCTCTTATTTTGAACTTAAATTTACATTAAATCAAAATTATTCACCTTTCATTTTTAAAATTTTTGGTAAACTAAAATTTAAAAAATGAAACAATTTTCAAAAAATGGCAGAAGCTTTTATTTATGATGCAGTGCGAACCCCTCGCGGAAAGGGCAAAAAAGATGGTGCTTTACATGAAGTACCCGCATTAAGATTACTTACAACTACATTCAAAGCAATTCGAGAACGCAACAATCTGGATACTTCTTATGTGGAAGATGCTATCATCGGCTGTGTTACACAAGTAGCTGAACAAGGTTCTGATATCGCTAAAACAGCAGCTATTGCTGCCGGATTCAGTAATAATACCGCAGGTGTTTCTTTGAACAGATACTGCGGATCAGGTCTGGAAGCGGTTAATCAGGCTTCTGCTTATGTAATGTCGGGGCTAACTGATCTGATTGTTGCCGGTGGTGTTGAGTCGATGTCGCGTGTGGCAATGGGCTCTGACGGCTTTGCTTTATTTGCTGACCCTAATATGATCCTTCGTCACCATATTGTTCCACAAGGAATTTCAGCTGATCTTATCGCTACAAAATATGGTTATGAACGCGATCAACTGGATGCCTTTGCTGCTGAATCTCACAAACGTGCAGCAAAAGCTTGGGAAGAAGGCCGATTCAAAAGATCAATTATTCCGGTCAAAGATGTTAATGGTATCACTATTCTCAACAGAGATGAAACAGTACGTGCTGATACAAACGTTCAAAAACTTTCTACCCTTAAACCTGCATTCGAAATGATGGGTGCTATGGGTGGGTATGATTCTGTTGCAATACAGCGTTATCCGGAAGTGGAAACAATGCTACACCCGCATCATGCAGGTAATTCATCCGGTATTGTTGATGGAGCTTCTCTTGTACTTATTGGAAGTAAAAAAATCGGCAAAAAATTAGGACTCACACCACGCGCAAGAGTGCGCTCCTTTGCCGTGCTTGGCGCTGAACCTACCATTATGCTTACTGCTCCTGCTCCGGCTTCATTAAAAGCTTTGAAAAAAGCAAAAATGAATGTTTCGGATATTGACCTTTTTGAGATTAATGAAGCATTTGCCGTAGTACCTATGCGCTTTATGGAAGAACTAAATGTTTCTCCCGACAAAGTAAATGTTAACGGTGGCGCAATTGCTATGGGACATCCATTGGGTGCAACAGGTGCTATGCTTATTGGAACTGTGCTTGATGAACTGGAAAGAACCGGCAAACAAACCGGATTGGTAAGTCTCTGCATCGGTGGTGGAATGGGAATCGCAACTATTATCGAACGGA
>JAHEYA010000141.1 GCA_023251855.1 Bacteroidota bacterium | reverse complement strand
TAAGTCGATTGAAGTAGGAACAATCTTTCCGGCATTGGTAATCAACATTTCCTGCTCATTACCAGCTTTTTGATCTTTTTTATATTCTTCTAAACTAGTTTCTTTTACAATTTCGCGCCCCATTAATGTGTGGTGAACCTGAGTTCCGGCAATCTGGGTAGTTTCATTTGCGCTTTCAATTTTTGCATCTGATACATTATATGCCATTGTACCATTAACTATTTGTACAAATGGAAACGCATTTAAACCAACCACACCTGTTTTTTCACTTAATAGACCCGCTTTGTTTCTGCCATAACCAACAGCGATACCAACGGTTCCGCGTGCCTGACCAGGCTGTGGAACTACCGGAAGCTTAACTGTAATACCATTCGCTGTGAGGTTTACAAGACTTACTTCCCTATCCTGACGTTCCATGAGGTTGTATTTACCTTTCATATCTTCAGGAGACATCGTAACATAATTATCCCAAGTAATTTTTGTGATAGGATCCGGCAACTCCTGTAACCATGGGTTGTTTGCCTGATTACCATTACCCAAACCAACTTTTTGATATATTGCTAATTCTATTCCGCCACCTTTAACATCATTGATGTTACGAGCAACCTCTTTTAAATCAACTTTCGGAAGTTCTTTTTTATCTTTTTCCTTTGATTTTTCTTTTTCTTTCTCTTCTTTTTTAGTTGCTCCTTTAACAAGAATAGGGGCTGCTTTTGCACTATCCATAGCTTCTGCGCCTTCAGCCGCCTCTGCCACTTCATCGCCTTTACCAACTTCAATTGCACCATTGTGTAAGGAGTGGTTCCAAAATTCGCCAAACGCCATGTATTTACCTTGCATTGGAAACACCTTATCGTTCCATACTTTTTGAATGTATGAATAATAATCGCTTTTATTACCAGCCCATATCATCAATGTTTCCTGTACCTGACGAGTTCCCTCATTACGAGGATGTGCAAACAAAGGTGTTATAGTAGGTTGCGATAAACTATAATGTGCTTTTTTAGGATTAAAATCATTCCATGACTCTAAATAGTGGTGGTCAGGACAAATATAATTTGCCAATGATGCTGTTTCATCAGCTCTATCGGCAAACGAAATACGAAGCCCAACTTTATTATAAGCTTCAGCAAATTTTAATGCTCCGGGAGCGCTATAAACAGGATTGGTATTATAAGTAATAAGAGCATCCACTTTGCCTTTACTCATTTCGTCAACAAGATTGGCAAAAGCCGAATCATCACCTTGACGGGTATAATCAGGAGTTTCAAGATCAATTGTTTTTCCGTAACTGCCAATAAGTTCATTGATAACATTAACAATCAATTGAACATTGATATCGTTTGAACCACACACTACAACAGACTTTCCTTTATTTTCAACAAGCTCCTTTGCTACTTCTTTTATGATCTTATCACAAGCAAGGTCATCTGATTTTAAAGGTTGAGCACCTACAATTTTAGCAACCTCATTGTATAAATTCACAACCACTTTACCTTGTTCCGACACTTTAACAGGTACACGTTTATCAGCATTAGCACCGGTTAAAGAAAGATTAGATTCAAACTGGTAATGTTTCGACATCTTCGTGTGATTCTTATTCACTTTACGGGTTTTACCATATTGTCTAGCATACTCAATAGGTGATAACCAGTTGGCTAAAAAATCGGCAGCGACACTAATAATCACCTCTGCTTTATCAAAATTATAAGAAGGTATAATTTCTTCACCAAATGTTTGAGCATTTGCTTTCGCTATTCCGGAATAAGAAATAGCATCATAGGTAATGTGTTTGGTAGTTGGGTATTTTACAACAAAATCAGCTATCACAGCCTTTGTTGAAGGGCTGATAATGGTAGAAGATAAAATACGGATAGCTCCACCTTTCGCAGCAATTGCAGCAAGTTTGCTTCCAATTTCATTGTCAGCATTGGACCAGGTAGCAGGTGCTCCATTTACTAAAGGCCCTGTTAAACGTGATGAATCATATAAAGAAAGAACAGAAGCCTGAACACGTGCATTAGTTCCACCTTTGGTAATTTTTGAAAATGTATTGCCTTCAATTTTGATAGGACGACCTTCACGTGTTTTTACTACCACAGAAGCATAATCATTCCCATCAAAATAAGTAGAGGCATACCAGTTAGCAACACCCGGAGTAATTTCTTCAGGTTTTACAACATAGGGAATTGCTTTATTTACAGGAGTTTCACAAGCAGCTAAAGAAGCAGCTGTTACACTGAATCCTAAAAATTTAAGGAAATCCCTGCGATTTGTTCCATTGCTTTCTGAAAGATTGCTATCCCCCAAAAACTGCTCAAGAGGTATTTGCTCAGCAAACTCATTTTTTGCATTTTGGACAAATTCCGGATTATTGTTTAATTCCCCTAATCCTTTCCAGTATTTTTTTGTTCCCATATATTATTAATTTGAAAATTTGAAAATGTGTTAATTTGAAAATTAAATATTATGCCTTTTCAAATTTGTTCGTTTTCAAATTCTTTTATTTTTTGTTTCTCACCAGAATCTATTCATTAACTTACTTAATCTAAAAATTAATTAGCTAATTTTAAATTAGCACATCCTCAAATTATCAAATTTTCAAATCGTTTTAATAATGGCATTTTACACACTCAATACCACCCATTTTATCAACAGTAATTGGTTGGCCTTTATATTTTTCAGCTAATTTTTTATGTAAACTTTCGTAGTATGGATTATCTTTCATCCCAGGTACTTCTGTTTTTTTGTGGCAATCAACACACCATGCCATTGTTAGTGGTTTCATTTGTTGCACAGTAGTCATTTCTTTCACATCACCATGGCAAGAAGCACACTCTTGTTTACCAACTTTTACGTGCTGTTGATGACTGAAAAATACAAAATCTTGCAGATTGTGAACTTTAACCCATTGAATAGGTTTTTGTGGTTTATTATAAACACCTTTTTCGGCATCCCATCCGGCGGCTTCATATATTTTAGCAATTTCCGCAGTTCCTGTAGTTGGGCCTTTTGAAATTCCTTTATGGCAGTTCATACAAACATTAACAGAAGGTATACCAGCAGTTTTACTCTTTTCTACCCCTGAATGGCAATATTGGCAATTGATTGCATTATCGCCAGCGTGAATTTTATGCGAAAATGCGATGGGTTGAGTTGGATGATAATTTTCGTAAACACCAATTTCCATTAAGCTATCCCAGGATGCTTGTAATATGCCCCCTGTAACAAATAGTATAATAACAGCAAGCGTACGTTTGTGGTTAATTGTCCAGTTTTTAATTTCCTGCCAAGAACTAAGAGCTTCTTCTTCAGGTAAGCCCTGTTTTTCATTTTGAATGTTTTTTAAGGAGTGGCTTACTCCACGCAAAACTCCAACAATGAGTATTAAAAAAGCAATCACCCCAATTAATATCGACAGTGGGTTAACTCCCTTTTCTTCTTCTTTTACACCGCCAACAGGACCCTGTGCAACTTCTTCTTTTGGTTTTGGTGGATTTTTAATATAAGTAATAAGTGCAGTTATTTCATCGTCTTTCAAATCAGTAAAAGCGGTCATATCCACTTTGTTGTTTTCTGCAAACACCTTTGTTGCATAGGCATCTCCACCTGCAATCAATGCTTTGTTGTTCTTAATCCATTTCGCAAGCCAGGCATCATTTGGAACGCGTGTGCCAATTCCTTCTAAGCCAGGCCCTGTAATTTTATTCTTCCCTAGACTATGGCATACAGCACAGTTTTGTTTGAATAATTTTTCAGCATCCTGTGCTGAAATGGTATTTAAATTGAAAGAAAATAATAAAAACAGGAAGGAAATAAGTGTCAGAAGTCTTTTTTGTGGTGCATTGAAAATTGTATCCATATAAATTTCTAATTGTTAAACCCCAATGAAACCGCGATTTCTCGAGAAATTGTTTTTACTTGGGCGACAAAGTTATAAGAAACATTAATTACTGATTCAAAAAAATTAAAAATTTTATAAATAATTTATAGTTTGTAATCATTCTTAATAAGGGTTTGTTTCATGTTTGTTTTACAAAAAATAATCGATTTGGAAACATTCTTTTTCATCAATAAACTTAGAGCCTTTAGAAAATGACGTTTTCAAAACACTAAAAATTATTATTTTAATATTAGTGTTGATTATTGTCGGAAAAACATTTAATAATTTATCTTTGTGCTTTCATTTGATTAACTATGAGCTATTTAAAAGCTGTTTTAAAAACATTTTCCCTTTTGCTTTTTTTCATCCTTACCAATCATCTTGCATCTGCACAAAAACTCAATGCAGATACTGGTAAAGTAGAGTTTGTTCAGGATAATAAAATAAAAGAATTATTAAATAAACATATTGAAATTAACTCGAATGCCCCTATTAAAGGCTATCGTGTTAAGATTCATTTTGGTGCTGATAAAAATAAAGCCCGTGAAATTAAAGGGACTTTCAGTTCAAAATTCCCGGAGATTCCAGCCTATGAAAAATACGACCAACCCAATTTTAATATCCGGGTTGGTGATTTCAGAACTAAATTAGAGGCCTATAAATTTTTGAAAGAGGTACAAGTTGAATTCCCAGCTGCTTTTTTGGTGCAAGACGAAATTGAGTTTCCTAAATTGGAAAAAGTCAAATAGTTTTTTCGTATTCTCCTTAACAATTCGCTTGTATTCTTTTCCATGTAAGGCTTGCCGATAGCCATAATTACAAATTTTCGAAATTCAATTTTTTGATTCTAAAAAAATCTTACCTTTAACAAAGCAAAACACTTTTATGATGAAAAAATTAATGTTGTTGAGTACCTCCCTGCTCTTTGTAGGTGGCTCTTTTTCACAAACGGTTAATAATAAATTAAGCCCCAATAATGGCGTTGTTTTTATAAAATGTTCGGAGTTTTCTATATCAAAAGCAATGCGAGACTTGCCGGATGCTATTGAGCCTATTGAAAAAAAAGAATCTAATGATGCTCATAACAGGAGGGCCTTGCCCGCCATTGTAAACAAGAATGCCGTTAACGAGGATGGTGCATTACAGGCATCTCACGGAACAAGGTCTACAATGACAATAATTAAAAACTGGGAAGGGCAGTCGGGATCTTCGTGCCCACCTGATCCAACAGGTGCTGCAGGATTAACACAATATGTACAAGCGGTTAATGTCACTTACCGTGTTTATGATAAATCCTCAATGGCACCATTAATCAATGCAAAAAGTTTGAGTTCATTATGGCCGGGAAGTTTGGATGACGGAGACCCAATAGTGTTATACGATAAACCGGCAGACCGTTGGTTCATCTCACAATTCGAGGTTACAAATAACACAAATAAAATTCATATCGCTATCTCAACAACCAATGATGCAACCGGTACTTATTACTTATATACTTTTATTCCTGCAGCCAATGATCAACCTGATTATCCGAAATTTTCAGTATGGTCGGATGCTTACTTTATGACTGCGAATTTCAATAGCGAAAAGGTAGTTGCTTTTGACAGAACAAAAATGTTAGCAGGAAATTCGGGTGCAGGAATGATAGTAAAAACATTACCAAGTGCCATTACCGGAGGATTTTATTGTCCGCTCTCAGGTGATGCAAGTGATAGCCAACTACCCCCGCCCTCTACAACCTTTTGCCCCATTTTTTCTTATGAAGATGATAGTTGGGGAGCCCCAACTGACAGGCTCAAAATCTGGAAAATGCATGTTGATTTTACTACCCCTTCCAACAGCACCATAGCAGTTGACCAAACACTCACCACCTCCTCTTTTGATGCCGCTTCATTTGACCAAAATTGGAATGACGTAGCTCAACCCGGAACCAGCCAAAAAATTGATGCTGTTTCTGGTGTCCTATATTACAGAGCTCAATATAGAAGGTGGACAGGATATAATACGGTAACCCTTTGTCATGCAGTTAAAGTAAATACCAGTCCAGGCCAGGTTGCCCTAAGATGGTATGAGTTACGCCAAGATCAGGGAAGTGGTGTATGGAGCATTTATCAGCAATCAACCCTAGCGCCTGACGCTTTAAACCGTTGGATGGGAAGCATCGGCATGGACGACAATGGCTGTATAGCTCTTGCATACTGCGTTTCAGGCACTTCTACACCTGATTATCTGAGTTTAAAATTTACCGGCCGACAACAATCTGACCCTTTAAATCAAATGACTTTTAGTGAACAAACTGCAATTGCTTCTACATCAGCGTTAACAAGCTGCCAGGTACGAGATGGGGATTATACCCAATTAATGCTTGATCCTGATGGAGAAACATTTTGGCATACAGGTGAATATGCCATTTCTGGCGATCCGGCAACCAGAATCTATTCTTTTCAGTTAGGCTGCTCTTCAACAACCGGTATTGGTGAAAACAAAAAAGAGATTGAGTTTTCTACATCCCAGCTGGATAACCAATTGATTGTGAAAGCAAACTATCTAAAATCAAATGATGAACTTGTTGTTGATTTATTTGATATA
>JAHEYA010000140.1:1640-6517 GCA_023251855.1 Bacteroidota bacterium | reverse complement strand
CCGAAACGGATACAGTCATAAATCCCGTTCCTGAATTGTAATTAATTACAGTTCCAACCATTTGATAATTGGTAATCGAATCAGCAATTATAACCTGTTGCCCAATAGAATAGCCTAAGCCAGCTTCTACTGTGAGCGTTTCTATACCAATTACAATCGTCATTGGTGTATAAGATGTTGTTGAATACCTGTCTCCGGTTGTACCTGTTGCTCCAGTTATTCCGCTTCCTCCTGTTGCACCTATTGTACCTGTTGTTCCGGTCGAGCCGAAGCCGGTCGAACCGGTAACTCCTGTGTTGCCTATATCACCTGTTGAACCGGTTAAACCCGTTGAAGAGATGCCTGCTGATCCTGTCGGGCCAACATAACCTGTAACCCCTGTTGTACCCATTGTACCAGTGCCTGTTGCACCAACTTGACCTGTCGAGCCTACTGCTCCTGTTGCACCAACATCACCGGTTACTCCCCAACTACCTGTTTCACCTGCAGATCCTGAAGCGCCTGTTGCCCCGGTTAATCCGGGTGTGCCATTTGCAGAATATAGTGCATACGGAACACTCATCAATTGTTGTGTCCCCATTAATGTAAGGGGTTGGAAGCTTGTTACAATACTGATCTCAATAAAATAAGGTCCGCTAGACCAATCAATAGAATTAAATAATAATCCGTTTTGTGGAACTCCCCCACCCACAACTAAATTGATCAACCCCACATTATTTGCCGTTACCGTATGTGTTTCGGTATAAACTATTAAGCCGGTTGAAGTGCTTTGCCGAATATTAATTTGTACTCCTACACTTTGATTGATCAAAGGTATTCCGGAATTATTTCGAACCACTGCCTGGTAGTTAAATCCCTGTGGAACCTGTGCTTTCAGCACAAAGCTTAATAAAAATGAAATTATAGATATGAGAATTATTTTTTTCATCTGAAAATTTTTAGAACTGCCCTTAAATCATTCGTTTCATTTCGTCTGTACGCTTCAACTTCACAATTAGTTTCAATAACAAGCATAAACCAAGCTATAATCAAATTATTTTCCCTCCCTTATCAACTCAAAAGCACCTTTCTCAAAATATTCTTTGCCATCAATTCCGGTGGCATTAATGATGTAATAATAAGTTCCTGCAGGCGATTGAAGCCCACTCGCAGTACGTCCATCCCAGCCCCCTGAAGTAGTGTTCCACTCGAAAACTTTTTGTCCCCAACGGTTAAATAATTCTGCTTTCAATGTTTTTAAAGCTACTCCTTTAATGGTGAAAAGTTCATTGATATCATCACCATTTGGTGTAAATACATTCGGAATCTGGAACGTTGAATTCTGATCAACCATGATTGTTGTACATGCTGTATCAATACAGTTGCTGACATTATAAGCTGTCAAACAAACTACAAATTGTCCGGGCGGTAAAATGATATAACTCGGATTTATTTGTGTGGATGTATCTGTTGGTCCAAAATGCCATATATAGTGAGTTGCATAAATACTTTGGTTCGTAAAGTTTACCGTTAAAGGTGTTTGACCCGAACTTGGATTTGGTGTAAATGCTGCCACTACAGCCGAGTTGGTGCCAACTGTATATGGTCCGATCACTGTTGTACAACCAAATGAATCTTTTACAGTTAATGTATATTTCCCCGGTTTTAAGTGGGTAAGATGTGTGCTGTCTCCTCCAACAACCACTCCCAACGAGTCTTTCCATTGATAGTTAAAATGATTTTGACCCGGCGGCACAATTATTCCGGAGATAGCTCCAGCTGTATCAAAGCAGTTTGCAGGTGTAATGATTACCGAAATAGTATTTGCCAATGGCAACGGATTTACTGTAATTGGCACTGTAATAGTATTTCCGGGACAACCATTTTTTGAAGAGGTAACAATATATGTAGCCGTACCTCCGGTATTCACACTTGTCGTGGTGAGTGTTTGCGCGATTGTTGATACAGAGTCAATAGATCCTCCTCCAACTCCGTTTTGATTTACAGTCCAATGAAATGCTGTTCCAGGAACTGTACTCGTCAATACAATAGAGGTTGTTGCGCCTGTACAAATAGTTTGAGAGGTAGGTGTGGCAGTTATTAGAGGAGCAGAACCAATTGAAATTAATGCTGTTGCCGTTGCTCCACTGCACGAACCACTAGCAGGTATTGTATTAGTAACTACATAAACACCCGGTGCACTTTGTGCTAAATATATCTGGCCGGTATTTGGTTGAACAAATATTAATCCACTAGGAGTGGCTGTAAATGTTCCGGCACTAGACCCATTAATAAAAGTTGGAAATGGATTATTTCCGCTTTGGCAGAATGGTGTTGCATAACTGAAATTTGCAGTTGGTGTAGTTGCTGTATCTATTATTTTCATGGTCATACAAATGCTGTGCGGACAAGGTCCGTTGGTTGCATAACAAAGATTATAAATGCCTACTAAACTTGTCGTTAAGTTAATTGTTCCGGTTGTTGGATTAACTGATAAACCTATTGGTGTTGAACTGAAGGTGCCTCCTGCACCACCCGTTATTACAGGTGTTGGATTAGTGCCTCCTTTGCAATAAGTTCCTGAAGTATAAGTAAACGTAACATTATCCAATAGTGTAATTGTTACTGTTGTTGTTGCGCTTGCTGCCAAACAAGTACCACTTGCCGGAATCGTATTCGTTACTATATAAGTACCCGGTGTACTCAATGATAAATTAATTTCTCCGGTATTTACATTCACAAATTGTAAACCGGCCGGTGTTGCTGTAAATATACCTGCACTTGCACCACTTGCAAATACCGGTGATGGATTGCTTCCATTTTGGCAATATGTTGCACTAGGATAAGTAAATGTAGCAACAGGAGTAGTGTTGCTAATAGTCATTGTTATGGAACTTGAACCTGGGCAAGGTCCGTGGGTTGAATAAGTAAGCGTATAGGCACCTATGGTACTCAATGATAAATTAATTGTTCCGGTTAAAGTATCTATTGATAAACCAGTAGGAACAGCTGTAAAATGTCCTCCCGGTATGCCTGTTATAGATGGTGTTGGATTGGTTCCGGTCTGACAATACGTTGCCGATGAATATGTGAACGAAGCATTATCCGTAGCATTTATTACAACAGTAGCAGTCGAACTTGCTGCCAAACAGGAACCACTTGCCGGAATAGTATTGGTAACCGTATAGGTTCCCGGTGCACTTGCCGATAAATCTATCTGCCCTGTATTCAAATGTACAAATGTTAAACCTGCCGGTGTTGCTGAAAAAATACCTGCACTGGCGCCTGTACCATAAGCTGGTGACGGGTCACTTCCATTCTGACAGAATGGTGAACCCGGATAACTGAATGCTGCTGATGGTGTTGTATCTGTTATCGTCATGGTGATACAACTTGAATTCGGACAAGCACCATGCGTTGAATAACAAAGTGTATAGGTTCCCAAAATGCTCGAATCCAGATCTATTGTGCCTGTTAGTGTATCGATTACCAAGCCTACAGGACTAGACGAGAATGTTCCCCCTTGTACGCCTGTTACTGATGGCGTTGGATTATTTCCTGATGTACAATACGTTGCCGATGTATAAATAAATGAAGCATCATCTGCAGGTGTTATTGTTACTGTACTCGTTATACTTGCAGATGCACAGCTACCACTTGCCGGAATATAATTTGTAACTGAATACGTACCTGCAGCACTTGCCGATAAATCAATCTGGCCGGTATTTACATGCACAAACACTAAACCTGATGGAGTTGCAGAGAATATTCCTGCACTTGCTCCGGAAGCAAATGTTGGCGAAGGATTAATTGTTCCATTTTTACAATAAGGTGAACCGGTATAAATAAAATTGGCTAAAGGTGCCGTGGTGCCAATGGTCATAGTTATTGAACTTGACCGTGGACACGCACTTCCATTTGTTGTATAACTAACCGTATATACACCAGCTGTACAAGCTGATAAATTAATTGTTCCTGTTGTTGGATTTATTGAGAATCCTGTAGTAGGTGTAGATGAAAAAGTACCACCTGGCAAACCTGTTATCGTTGGTGTTGGATCAGTTCCCGATATGCAATATGTTGCCGAAGAATAAACAAACGAAGCATCATCAGCCGGATTTACATGAACTGTGTCCTTAATTGAACTTCCTGAACAACCATTTGCAGATGGCGTTATCGTATACACAGCTACACCTGCTGAAGTTCCTGTTGTTGTTAATGTTTGAGCTATTATCGTATCAATGCCGGCGGTAGCTCCTGTTACACCTGTTTGTGTAACTATCCAGGAGAACATCGTTCCCGGAACAGTGCTGTTTAAGTGAATGTGAGTAGTACTGTCAGAACATATTGTTTGTGATGTTGATGTAACCGAAGCAATAGGAGCAGCATTCACAATTACAGTATCCTTAATTGCAGTACCCACACAAGCACTTGTTGAAGGAACTATAGAATAAATGACAGTTCCTGCACCGGTCAATGTTTGTGCTATTGTTGAATCAGTTCCTGGTGTTGCTCCTGAAACACCCACAGATACAACTGTCCATGTAAAAGTTGTTCCTGGCAATGAACTTGTTAAATGAATTGATGTAGTACTTCCTGAACAGATCGCCTGTGGCGAAGGTGTTGCATGGGCTGTAAGCGGAACAATACAAACATGTGCTGTTGAACTATCTGCTGCACAACCTCCGCTTGGTGGAATTTTATTTTTAATAATATAACATCCTAGTGCACTTGCTGAGAGATCAATTTTACCCGGACTTCCATTTACAAACACCAAACCTACAGGTGTTGCAGTAAAAACTCCGGCAGTAGCACCCGGTACAAAAATAGGTGAAGGGTTAGTTCCATTCTGACAATAGGAGGTGTCGGAATAGCTGAAACCTACAGTTGGCGCAGCT
>JAHEYA010000140.1:0-1630 GCA_023251855.1 Bacteroidota bacterium | reverse complement strand
TTATAGCGATATAAATAAGACTTGTATCCGGACAAATACCATTTGTTGTATACTTCACCGAATGCAAACCTACCGTACTTGAATCCAAATCAATTTTTCCGGTTAATGAATCTAATAAAATCAAACCTGTTGAAGCGGTAAATGTGCCTCCCGGCATTCCGGTTATGATAGCACTTGGGTCCGCACCCGACCGGCAGAAAGAGGCCGATGAATAATGGAAAGATGCACTATCCATCAGGTTCACTTTTATGGTATCCTTGATCGGTAAACCTATACATCCACTATTGGTAGGGGTAATAGTATAAACTGCGGTTCCAAATGTATTGCTGTTTGTGAATAAAGTTTGTGCAATTGTTGCACCTGATCCAGCTACAGCACCTGTAACAGCGGTTTGTAAAACGGTCCACGAAAAGGAAGTACCCACTTCAGGGCTTGTCAATGCAATTCCAGTTGTACTTCCTGAGCAAATAGTTTGTGATGTTGGTGTTGCCTTAACTGTTGGTATTGGTTTTATTG
Organism: Bacteroidota bacterium; assembly: GCA_023251855.1. Taxonomy (GTDB): domain Bacteria; phylum Bacteroidota; class Bacteroidia; order 2-12-FULL-35-15; family 2-12-FULL-35-15; genus 2-12-FULL-35-15. Next base: position 1,114 of record JAHEYA010000140.1, on the reverse strand, counting down.
TTACCGTTACACTTATTGATGGTCCTGAGCATGATGTTGCTGTAACAGTTGGTTTTATAGTATAGATAGCAGTACCAGGAACACTATCGGTCGCTGTTAATGTTTGAGCAATACTTGATCCTGAACCATTCGTTGCTCCACTGGCATGAGATTGTACAACTGTCCATGCAAATGTGGTTCCGCTGATATTACTGCTTAAAACAATTGCAGTTGTTCCAGTTGAACAAATAATTTGTGCAGTTGGAGTAGGTGTCACAATTGGTGACGGGTTTACAGTAACAACAACTGTAATAGGTAAGCCCGGACATATACCTGGAGCTGTAGGAGTGATTGTGTAAGTGGCTGTACCAGCAACAGTGCTGCTAGCATTCAAAGTCTGTTTTATTAATGAACCATTACCGTTTGATGCTCCGGTAACACCAACCTGGCTCACTGTCCATGCAAACGTAGTTCCTGTAACATTACTTGTTAATGCTATTGAAGTTGAATCTCCTGCACAAAGTGTTAATGCCGAAGGAGTCGCAACTGCAACCGGTAAAGGATTTACAGTGATGGTAACAGGTAATGGAATGCCCGAACAACTATTAACTGTTGGTGTAATTGTGTACACTGCGGTGCCGGCTGTGGTTCCGGTAGCCGTTAATGTTTGAGTAATTGTTGAACCCGTGCCAATTGTAGCCCCTGAAACATTAGTTTGTATCACTGTCCAGGTAAATGTAGTTCCTGAAATGTTGCTGGAAAGAGCTATTGAGGCTGCATTTCCGGAGCATATAGCCTGAGTGGATGGAATTGCAGTTGCTATAGGACCCGGATTAACTGTGATTGTTACCGTTATGGGCTGTCCTATACAACCACCTGCTATTGGTGTAATAGTATAAACCGCAGTTCCCGGTATGATTTGGGTTGTTGAAAGTGTTTGAACTATGGATGTTCCGCTTCCGGCTGATGCTCCCGAAACACCTGTTTGAGCCACTGTCCAGCTATAGGTGGTGTTCGACATGGTGCTTGATAATACAAACGATGTTGCCGTTCCCGAACAAATTGTTTGTGTTGAAGGAGTTGCAGTTGCTATCGGTGAAGGATTAATTGTAATTGGATAAGTTGCAATTGCAGA
>JAHEYA010000510.1 GCA_023251855.1 Bacteroidota bacterium | reverse complement strand
GTCGGAAGGAACCTCAAAGTGGCATTTAAATTTTTCAAGAAGTAAGTTAAAAGAATTGATAACAAATTTAGTTTCTCCTTTAAAAATAGCGTGATGGAAAACGAACAGGACAAATTTGATGAGCTATTCCGCCAAAAATTCGCTGAAAAGGAATTTGTTTTCAACGAAGAGAATTGGGAAAAGATGGAAAAGAAGCTTGATTCCAGCAGAAGATTCAGAAGAATCGGATGGTGGACATCAATTTTTATATGCGGTATTATTGGTGGAATTATTTTGACTTATCTATTTTTAGGGAAGGAAAATACTACTGATATTAATACAAGCATAGTAGCAAGTCATTCAAAAGAAATTGTTGATACTCGCATTGTAACGAACAAAGAAAACACAAATGACGAAAAAATAGAAGTAATCAAAGGTGAAGAAACTGTGTCAACTTCAAATTCAAATCAGGAGGAAAATAAAGTCGCAGTTTCTGAGGAAAAAATTGAAAAAGAAAATGCTACTGAATTAAAAAATAGTTCGGAAGAAACTACTGCTCAAAAAACTGAACGAGTTGCTTTAATTGCTACTACTAGTGTTTCCAAATCAAGTTTGGCAAAAGAAAATATTGCAAAAGAAAAAAATAGTGCATCAACTGCATCTTTAAAAAAGGTAAAAACGAATAAAAATGACGTTGCTTCAACAAATGAATCTAAAGCAAATCTTAAGGTTTCTACAAAATCATTAAGCGATAAAAAAGTTGCAAAAGAAACCGAAATGGCTGCAAATGTGGCTTCTCAAAAAACTACAAAAACTAATAGTGAAGGAAAAAGCGAGAAAAAAAACAATGTAGTAGCCTCACTAAATGATGTTGTACAAAAGGATAAAACAGTTGATCTGACTCAAAATAATGCAACAACATCAGCAACTAAAACTGAAGTGAGCAGCACCGAAACTGCATCCAAAGCTTCTGAAACTATTGCAAAAGAAGTAAGTAAGCAAAATGAAGCACTTCCTTTAATAAATGGGACTGAAATTAACTCTTCTGCTCAACCACAAACTAAAAATTTAGATGCAGCTACAACAGCTGTATTAAAAAACAATTTGGAAGTTACTACTACTAAAAAGGATGAAACTATTTCACCAACAGCGCAACCTGAAGCAATTAAAAAATCAGATTCAACAACTACTGCTGCACCAACCAAAGTTATTACGCCTGCTCCTGCTCCACCGGTGCAAGGTTTAGCAAGCATTACAACTTTTTCAGTTGATGCAGGAACTAATTTTGAAATGGGTTGGAAATATACTGATGTAACAGAAGGGCAAGGATTTAATCCGGTTCTCGGAGTAGGAATCACTCATTATTTAAATCAAAAATGGGCAATTCATTCCGGGTTACACTATGGTAGTATTGCTTATTTGAAAGCAAGTGAAAAAACATTTTCAAGTACAACGTATAGTTTTGGTTCTACTACAGTTGATAAAGTAATTGATTCAAAATTCTTACACTACGCGGTTTTACCATTAATGGTAGAATATCATTTTAATGATAAAAACTCTGTACGCCTTGGTGGTTCTATATCCTACTTAATAAATTCAAAAAGCAAATTCACAACTAATACAACAACTGTTTCACCAATGGTGCTTGATTCCAATCAAACTGCTACTATTCCATTTGAAACTACTACATCAACAAGTACCGAAACAGGTTATTATTTGAATGCTTTCAGCAAAAGGGATGCCTCGCTTGCAATTGGTTACCGAAGAAATATATCTCAAAAATTAAGTTTAGCCGCTATTGCAAATTTCGGATTGGTGGATGTAAAGAACGATGAATTTTTCTCGCAGCAAAAATTTGAGAGAAATATTGGTTTGCAACTAATCATCTCTTATAACTTATTTGACTTTTAATTTACGAAACGCATCTGGCTTTTATCCTGTTTTATTTTTATTTGCTCAATTGGATGCAAGAAAGATTATCCTGTGGCAACGGCTGAAACACCTATATTTTATTTTAATGGATCAGTAAATGCAAC
>JAHEYA010000139.1 GCA_023251855.1 Bacteroidota bacterium | reverse complement strand
AATTGGAAAGAGTACTTTACAAAGAGAAATCGACACTATCATTAAAAAAGGCCGCTGAATTAACTCATAATATGTATGAAATTACATACACACTTCCCGAATCTAAACATACAAAATCTAAGCTCTTGAAAATGGATGACCAACAAGCTGAATTATATCAAACTATACACAAATATTTTTAGGGTGTTGCAATACTGAAAACAGGAGGTATATTCTGTTGGGTTTTAGTAGCCTAGCGCTTTCTGTTTATTATTCGTACAAGGCCTATTTCATGGGGCAATGCTAAAAATGGCTATTCTCTTTAGACAATGACGAAATAAATTAACGATTTGAACAACCAGACAAAATATAAAAGTACAATTTCGTGCTTTTCGGACTACAAGGTAATATTCCAACACACTAAATTATTATTTCTGTTTCTTCTCTTAGAAACATCTGTGCAGGGGCAATCTGTTTGTGGTTTACCTTTTGGCTCAAATAATCCCTATGCAAGTTCATTGGACAGCACTTCCATTTGGTTAAGCGACTTAAATATTTGTTGGATTTCAGACCATTTGCGAAGGTCAAAAATTGAGAACAAAACAGGAAATACTATTACCTACGATTTCTCAGACGTTGACCCGAAATTACTGGAGTATGGAACAAAGGCAAACGCAAACGCATGGTTTATCATAAACACAGAAAGTAAATATCCATTTTTAGACGGGAGGGAAATCGGAACTTCAAACAAATACATTGCAGGAGGCGATACCTCTTATTTCTATTACAATAAATTTCTTGATACGTTGGTTAAATACGTGAACGGCAAGGTTCCTTCATGGAAGACCAAATACTGGAGTGTGGATAATGAACATTCCAGTTTATATGTTCCTGCTTTTTGTTCGGGTGCAGTTGATACAATATGCGGAGATTCGGCAGCACAGGAATATGCTCATTTGGTGGAAAATACATGGAATACTATTAAGGGTATTGATGTCTCTGCAAAAATTGTTTATGGCGGTATAGCGGGAGGCACTTCAAAAGATGAATATAATTATTACTATATTCCATCCTTAATAAAATTAAAAGCCCTGAGTAGTAACGGCTATTTCGACTTTTTCGATTTCCATGATTTCAATACCTATAAAAATTACAAAACAAATTCAATCGATAAAGGAGTAACTTATTTTACAAACTTGTTACAAAACATTGGTTTCTCAAACAAATCAATTATTATGAAAGCGGGCGCAACACATACAGGTATTGATTCCTGTGCAAGCAATAAAAGACTTCACGAATACCAAACGGAACAGCAACAAGCAGAGTACTTGATAAAAAGATTTATTTGGAATATTGCCAATGGTGCAAAACTAATCCTCTATGGAGATATTAGAGAAGACACTACATTGCATGACATATTTAGTCAAAATGGTTTAATGTATAATGGAATTCCAGATTTGTCTTACTGTAACTCAACAACTTGCGATACTTCCTTTTTTAAACCTTGCCCTGACCCGGGAGATGGAATAAAAAAACTTTCATATTATACTTTTAAATTGCTGAGCAATAAGCTCAAAAACTGCGACTTCAATACTATTGACACAGTAAACAATGGCAACGGGAATGTTTATGTTTATAAATTATTGGACACCATAATCTCGGAACCAATATGGGTTTCATGGTGGGACTATTGGAACGACACAACCTCTACTACAAAAAATACTGCTATCAAAATCGGCAACAGCAGTTGGTTTACTGCAAATATTACTGCCGCAATTCCTGAATTTTCATCCGGAAGCCAATTAAGTCCTTCGGGGTATCCAACTTTTTTCTCCGATACGGTCATGAACATTATTAACGACACTTTATTCTTATCGCTCGGACAATCTCCCGTTTATATTCAAAAAGGTTTATTTACAGGTATAATTAATAACAAGCGAACAAAGAAAACAATAAAAATTTTTCCTCAACCTTTTTCTACTCAAACAACTTTATTGACAACCAATCAATTAAAGAGCGCAACTCTCACAGTGGACAACTGTTTCGGTCAGACAGTAAAACAGATAACACCGATAACTCTCAGGGCTGGGCAGACAGTTGTTTTCTCGCGGGACAATCTCGCAAGCGGGCTGTATTTTATTCACTTAACAGAAGATAATACAGTAATTGCAGTAGACAAATTAGTAATCACCGACTGACAGCACTAACTCCAACACTGTTAGCTGTTGTACAACTTTTAAAAAATAAATTCACTAGTAGAAAACGAAGTTCTTAAAAAAGCTTGCAGCTGCCAACCGTTATTTTAATCCTTCCCTATTTTATTTTCCCGCCTAAAAATCAATGCTCTATCTTGAGAATTCACGCTAAATATTTATTATTTTTGTGTTAATCAATCACGGCTTTATGTTACGGCAAATACTAACACAAAAATTATCTCAAAAACTTTCACCTCAACAAATTCAGTTAATGAAATTGTTGCAGCTGCCTACAATTGCATTGGAGCAGCGTATCAAAGAAGAGATCGAAATAAACCCTGCATTGGAAGAAGGCGCTGAAACAGACGAAGAAGTTAAAGATGATCTTGAAAACGAAAATGATGAGGACGCTGCCAAGGATGAGGATAATCAACGGGATGATTTCAGCATCAGTGATTATATGGATGAGGATGAAGGCGCTTCTTACAAGCTTAAAGCAAATAATGTTAGTCCGGACGAAGAGCGCAAAGAAATTCCTTTTTCGGTTGGTGTTACTTTTCAGGACATGCTTGACAGCCAACTTGGCTTGAAAGAACTGGATGACAGAGAATATCAGATTGCCGATTATCTGATCGGGAATTTAGATGATGATGGTTATTTGAGGAGGGATCTTTTGTCGATAGTGGATGACATTGCTTTTTCGCAAAACATCACTACTACAGAAACCGAATTGAATCAATTACTAAAAGTAATCCAGGAATTTGACCCTGCAGGTATTGGTGCGCGTGACTTGCGCGAATGTTTGCTTATTCAATTGCAACGTAAAAATCCTCGCACAACTGTTGTAGACCTTGCTATTAAAGTAGTAGAGGAACAAATGGATGAGTTCTCAAAGAAGCATTACGATAAAATTTCAAAAAAATTAGTACTCGATGATGATTTGCTGAAAGATGTAATTCAGGAAATACTTAAACTTAATCCACGCCCGGGAAACTCAATGGCTGACGGACAAAAAAGTCAGCAGCAAGTAATTGCAGATTTTACAATTACCAATGAAGATGGTGAATTGACACTTTCTTTAAACTCGCGCAACTCTCCGGATCTTCGTATTAACAGTATGTACAAAGAACTGTTTGGAGAGTATTCAAAAGAAAAAAACAAAAATGGCAAAGAAGCATCTATGTTTGTAAAACAAAAATTGGATGGAGCCAAATGGTTTATTGATGCTATTCAACAACGAAGCCAGACATTGCTTTTTACAATGAATGCAATTATGGATTATCAGCGCGATTATTTTATAGAAGGCGATGAAACCCTTCTAAAACCAATGATATTAAAAGATATTGCAGAAAAAATTGGTTTGGATATTTCTACCGTTTCCAGAGTAGCAAACAGCAAATATGTTCAAACTTCATTTGGTACTTTTTTATTAAAATCTTTTTTCAGTGAGTCTCTTTCCACTGATAGTGGTGAAGAGGTCTCATCACGGGAAGTAAAAAAAATATTAAAAGATTGCATTGAAGTCGAAAATAAAAAGAAACCTTTAACGGATGATAAATTGACAAAAATATTAAAAGAGAAAGGTTATAATATTGCCCGCAGAACAATTGCAAAATACCGAGAACAGCTTGAAATACCGGTTGCACGTTTAAGAATTGAATTATAAAATCTAAATTTTATTTTGGAAAACCGGATTGCTAAAGTAATATCCTATTTGTTTCACCCTTTACTGATGCCCACTTACGGGTTTGTAGTTATTTTTTTTACTCGTAATTATATTTCCACATTTACCTCCACAGAAATAAAATTAACCATTATTGGTGTCACCTTTATTTTCACATTTATACTTCCTTCCATCAATGCTCTTATTTTATTGAAAATGGGGCGTATTAATAGCCTGGCCATGGAAACTGCCAGTGAGCGAGTATTGCCATATGCAGGTGCCGCATTGTATTATTTTGCTTTGTTCTACTTGTTTTATGTAGCAGGGTTTCCCAACATTTTTAAGATCCTTATTTTGGGCGCAGCCATATCTGTTTTACTTACCATACTTATTAATTTTAAGTGGAAAATAAGTGCTCATACTATAGGTATTGGGGGCATTGCGGGTGCATCACTGGGTATTGAGTACCGATTGCAATTAGACTTTCATTTGATTTTAATGATGGTCCTTTTTTTTTCAGGAATAGTTGGTTGTGCCCGGCTTAAACTTAATGCTCATACGCCTGCACAAGTGTATACCGGTTTTGTTTTGGGATTTTTTGTAGAGTTGTTGTTGTGCATTATTTATTAATACACAATGTACGTTTTCTTTCCAGGAGGTTGCACAATTGTATAAAATAAAAAAGTCCCGTATTGCTGCGGGACTTTTTTATTTATTTCAGTTGACGACTATTTGTTAACTGTTTTCTTTAGTTCTGCACCAGCTTTAAATTTAGCTACTTTTTTAGCAGCAATTTTAATTGTTTTGCCAGTTTGAGGATTACGTCCTGTTCTTGCAGCTCTTTTAGCTACAGAGAAAGAACCGAAACCTACTAATGCAACTCTGTCACCTTTTTTAAGTGCCTTTGTTGTAGCGTTAACGAATGCTTCTAAAGCTCTACCTGCATCAGCTTTTGTCAATTTTGATTCTGATGCAATAGCATCAACTAATTCTGCTTTGTTCATTTTGTTTTTTGTTTTAATGGTTAATTAATAATTAAATGCGAAAGTACTAAAACATCAGTATCTAAGCAAGTTTAAAAGCTAAAAAGTCCCATAATTGTTGATAAATGGGCTAATTGTTAATAAATACTCGTTTAAACCACTGAAACAGGGCTTTTTTATACTTTATTTTATTTCTTAATTTCTTAAGAAAACAATTTCAGGGCTGTAAAAAGAGTCGCATCATCGATGGAGGGAAACACCGTGTTTTCTGAAACTGCCCTAATAACAAGCAATACAGAAGAGGTAAAAAAAGGAAAAACGGATACAAATATCCGTTTTTCCAATTGGGTGGGCCCACTTGGAATCGAACCAAGCACCCACAGATTATGAGTCTGTCTTTTATTCAAGGAACTCAATAGAATCAAGGCTCTCTCATCTGCATAATGTAGCATTTTACAACATTCCTGCACTCTTTTACTGCACTCTTTCTGCACTCTGCTCCCTGAGAATTTTCTCATGGAATAGCTATGCTTTTCCTTTTACAAACATAACAATAATATAAACCTAACAAACAAAAACAAAATGGAAACACAAAAAAGTAAGACCGTATTCATTGAATACAGCACAGCCAACAAAGGCCAACATTTTATGACCGTAATGCAAAATGAAAACGGACAAAGAAATGTGATTGGTCGTATTTATCGTGAATACGATAAGGAAAATAAAAAAACAACATACAAAGCTACTGACAGCAAGGGAAATCAAGTGTTTGCAAATTTTTCCGAACTGCGCGACATAAAGAAACAATTCATTGAAAATGGAAGATCACTGAGCGATATAGTTCCCGATCAAACTATTAATCAAGAACCGACAGGGCTTGAAGCACAATCCAAAAAACCGGAACGGGAAAAAGAACTGAAAGGGCTTCGGGATAAAAACGCTGAAAAGGACAAAGAGCGGGGAATTGATAAATAAAAAAGATGAACACAAAATCAGAACATAAGCGATTTGCAGATTTCAGTATGCCTGCTCAGCCTTACGGTCCCGTCCTAGTGAGCCGTATTGGGGCTGACGGCAATGTATTGCCCATCGGTCGTGTTTATCAGGATTTCGGAAATGAAGAGGGGATAATAACATATCTCGCCTTTGATAATGAAGGAGAAGAATTGTTTCCGCCCACCGAAGACTGGTCGGAAATGGAAAATCAATTTGAGAAATATGCAAAAAATTATTTTGAACGAGCGGAGGAAATAAAAAAAATAAGATTAAGTAAAAATCAACAGGAACAAACCATTAACAGATAACCTTAAAACCACAGACCATGAAAACGCAAGCCCTTACAATTAATTCCGGCAACATTCACTTTCCTGCCGTTGAAGAACTGATTCAAAAAAAATCTATTGAGCTGAAAGATTGGGCTCGAAAAGAAGGAAAACATTTTGGAAAACAAAACCTTCCGGCACTGGATGAAGAATCTCTTGCACCCCGCACAGGCAATCTCAAAGCCGGTTGTGAACATCTGGCGGCAGAGGTTTCTCATCTTCTTCAGGCTGCAGCAGGTTTCCCAGAAGCAAAAATGGATGCCGATCATTTCAAAGAAATGGATAAGGGATTGGATGCGAAAATAAAAAGCCGGGAAGATAAAAATCGCCATGATGACTATGAATTGGGAGATCACAGCCATAACAATATTCCTATGAGGATAAAGATTACAGCAATTGCCACCTTTATCATCAGCATTGGAGAAAC
>JAHEYA010000508.1 GCA_023251855.1 Bacteroidota bacterium | reverse complement strand
AGCAAAAGCCTCATCCACTTTTTTGATCAATGTATTTAGTTCGGATAATATCCAGCGGTCAATTTCGGTTCGTTGATCCATTGGTACTTCGGGCTCGGAATAGCTGAATCCATCAACGTTTGCATACAATGCAAAAAAAGAATAGGTATTGTGAAGTGTGCCAAAAAATCTGCGTTGAACCTCCGCAATGCCTTCAATATCAAATTTTAAATTATCCCAAGGAGCAGCATTGGTAATCATGTACCATCGGGTGGCATCCGGGCCATATTTTTCAATGGTTTGAAAAGGGTCAGCAGCGTTACCAAGGCGTTTGCTCATTTTGCTGCCATTTTTATCCAACACCAATCCATTGCTCACTACATTTTTAAATGCAACAGAATCGAAACACATGGCGCCAATGGCGTGAAGTGTAAAGAACCAACCACGTGTTTGGTCAACACCTTCGGCAATGAAGTCGGCCGGAAAAGCAGCCCCTCTCCCAGCCTCTCCCCGTAGGGGAGAGGGGTTGATTCCGTTGTCAATAAGCTCTTTATTTTCAAAGGGGTAATGCAGCTGTGCATAAGGCATTGCACCGGAATCGAACCATACATCAATAAGGTCCGGTTCGCGGAAAAGCTTTTTACCATTGCGTTCCAGCACGATGGTATCAGCATACGGTTTGTGGAGATCAAATGTGCCATAGTTTTCAGCAGTATTATCTCCAGGTTTAAATAATCCGAGCGGATTATTTTGCATAGTACCTTTTGCAACTGCGTTTTCAATTTCTGATTTTAATTGTTCAGCTGAAGCAATACAAATTTGTTCGGTGCGGTCTTCGCTTGTCCAGATAGGGATTGGGATGCCCCAGAAACGGGAACGAGATAAATTCCAGTCGTTCAGATTTTCCAACCAATTACCAAAACGGCCGGTACCGGTTGATTCCGGCTTCCAGTTGATAGTTCTGTTAAGTTCTATCATCCGGTTTTTATAATCGGTTGTTTTGATAAACCAGCTGTCTAAAGGGTAATACAGCACCGGTTTATCAGTTCTCCAGCAATGCGGATAGCTGTGTTCGTAGGTTTCTTTTTTGAACAACTTTCCTTCTTCCTGAAGTTTTAAAACGATACGTTCATCAACGCTCAAATAGGCTTTTAGCTCTTTTATTTTTCCGGTAGCTTCTAATATTTTTTTTTGATTTTTGAATTCTTTCTCTTTTTCATCTTCACTTAAATAAGCTTCTTTCACATATTCTTCTCCGTAAAGAAAAATTCCATCTTTCACTTCGGGTAAAAATTTTCCGCGTCTGTCAACTAAAGTTAATGAACCAATTTTATTTTGTTTGGCCACTCTAAAATCGTCTGCTCCAAAGCTGGGTGCGATGTGTACAATACCGGTACCATCTTCGGTAGTAACAAAATCGCCAAGAACTACTCTAAATGCCTCTGCAGCCCTCACCCCCTGCCCCTCTCCGAAGGAGAGGGGAGCGTTTTCCAAAACCGGCTTTATTCCAAAATCGAGGAGTTGTTCGTATTTCAACCCTTCAAGGTCGGTGCCTTTGAATTCTTTTAAAATTTCAAATGGAATATTTTTATCTCCCAATTTAAAATCAGCTATTTTTAATTCAGCATTTTTCTCAGAAAAATATTTCCCCATTAAATCTTTGGCAAGAATTGCTATAATTGGAGTATGTGAAAACGGATTGAAAGTTTTAACAGCAACATAGTCAATATTTTTTCCAACCGCTAAAGCAGTATTAGAAGGCAAAGTCCAGGGAGTAGTTGTCCATGCAAGGAAATAAGTGTTGTCGCTTATTAACCCTGACAGGGTTTCAAACCCTGTCAGGGGTTTGATTGCTTTAAACATTGCAGTTGCAGTTCTATCTTTTACATCCCTATAGCATCCCGGTTGATTTAATTCATGAGTAGAAAGTCCTGTTCCTGCTGCAGGAGAATAAGGCTGTATTGTAAAGCCTTTGTAGATAGCTCCTTGAGCATATAATTTATTCAGCAACCACCAAACGGATTCAATATACCGATTATCA
>JAHEYA010000138.1 GCA_023251855.1 Bacteroidota bacterium | reverse complement strand
TAATTCAGTTGCATTGATCTCCGGAACAATTAACTTTTTTGTAGCATCCATTCTCCATGCCGAGGAATTATCAATTACAGTAATTCCTGCAGCAGCAAATTTAGGCGACCACTCCAAAGAAGTGCTTCCTCCTGCCGAAAACAGAGCAATAGCAGGTTTTAAAGCAATAGCGGCTTGCATTCCAACCACTTTATATTTTTTACCTTTAAAAGAAATTTCTTTACCAATTGATTTTTCGGAAGCAACCGGAATCAATTCAGATACCGGAAAATTTCTCTGCTCTAATACTTGTATCATTTTTGTTCCAACCAAGCCGGTTGCACCAACTACTGCTATTTTCATTTGTTCTATTTTTTTAAGGATACAAAATTATTAAAATGTTTTAATAGCGAAGCATCACACAATCAAAAAACGGCACCTGTTCCATAAAGCAGTCCCCAGCTATTAATAAAAAAAGAATAGCTAGCTCCTATATACATTACAAAATTTTCGCCTCTCATAATTCGTACACGCCCTGCAATGACAGGAACAAATTTAATAACATCATCTTTATTGATCAGGCAGCTTATCAATGGACCGACTTCAGCATCTAATGCGGATTTAGCATCAATCTGCAAATGAAACAGTTTACATTCCAATCCTGTGCCAAAAGTGGGAGAAGCCCGCTCACTAACCAATTGATTATTTATTATAAATTGTTTTGATTCGGTAGCTAAGTTGAAAAACACAGGGACCCTCAATTTTTTCTGAATACGTAATTCAACAAAAAACAAAATAGAACTTGTAGGTATAACCACAGCATCGTTACTGCGTGCATCAATGAGCTTACTATTGGATATGAACAAGAGCGACTGCCCGAAGCTTAATTCAAATAATTGATGTTTTTTTTTGAGCGTATCCGGTTGTTGGGCACTGATTTTAAATGGAAGTAAAAAATATATTACAATAGTGGCGAAGTAAAAAATCGGATAAATTTTGTTTTTCATGTTTTTATTAAAGCGCTTAAATGATTTTTCGTAAAAGTCATTGTTTTATCAAAATCTATATCCTACTGAAAAATAAACCCGCCAATACGTATCAGCAGAATTTTTTGAAACATTGAAATTAATCGGCCCTATTGGTGATTTATAACCTATATTTATTCCGTACGTTAATATAGCAGAAGAGGAATAAGCAGAAGAAGAAGTGGTAACATAAGTAGAAGTGCCATCAGTAGTGATGTAACTGTTGCTGGAATAGTCGGAATAATTCCCTTTGGGAGCCGGAGAAGTGGAAGAAAAAGAAGCGCTAGCGACATTACTAGTGTTGGAAAAATGGGTATACCCATCCTTAAATAAATTAGTATTTAATATGTTTTTAAAGAAAACCACTGGATTTGAAGAAGTATTAAGAGAAGTGGAACCAGAGACAGAAGTAGAAGTGTTACTATCATAAATAGAGTAAGAAGAAGAGGAAGAGGAGGAAGAAGTGTAATAATAATCTAAAGCAGGGGTGATGAATAGTTTGTGCAATACTTCACATTGCATCCCCAAGCGCAACGAGACGAAATTGTTTGCCGTCAGATTTCCGTCCTTTACACCCCATAAAGGAATAAAATTCGGTCTTGAACGTTGTTGAACTCCTCCCACAAAAAACATATCATTTAAGGTGCCTCCCTCATATGAGTATTGAGTATATTTTAAATGAAACAAGGAGGTATCAAACGTCATTACATTCAAATAGATAAATCCCATATTAAAGCTTGATAATAGAGAAATTCGGCTTGTTACAGGTAATAAGTTAGTACCTTTTATAAATAACCTGTCACAAGGTTTAGAAAGTGTGGCTTGGGAATATTGTACTTCATGCCGATTTAACTGATATGTAGTTGTATTATAGGTGCTGTCAATAGTGATAGTTGACCCTGCATTGCCATCCAATGGAATCAAAACAAGTTTATTTTCAACGAATATCTCCATTCCCTTGCTTGGAAAAACAAACCTGTTAAATGTATTGAACTTAAACTGTCCAAGAAGCCCGGAGGTGTGAGATGTAATATTTTTTTGAACATCAATTCTGTCGCCTTTGTGTTCGTTCGGTGGATTAATATTGGCAGGAAATTGTGGAGATAATCGTGTTATTTCTCCTATCACCCCTATGTATATGGAAGCAGGAATTGCAATGTTATAATTAAGCCCCACATTAAATCTTCGGTAAAGGTCAATATAACTCTCGGTAGCTGATATTTGCCCTTTTGGGTCTACAAATTGCAAAGGTGATTTTTCCACTAAAAAACAGGTGTTAAACGATAAATCAGATTGGGCAATGTATTTTTTATAATCAATACGGAATTTGGGCGATTCGGCTAAATCCACAGAAGCAAATAAACGGGAGCCCTTACCTAACCAATTTCTTGCTGTTAGGTTGAATATAAAGCCGGAACCTAATTCGGTGTCGAAATGCAAAGCGCCTTTAAACCTGAATTTAACATCCTGTTCTATCTTAAGTTTTACAATGTAACTGCCGTTTGGCTGAGGTTCAAGAATATAATATACTTTAAAGAAATTACGGGTACCATATATTTTTTTAACTGTTTTTTCTAAATCCTCAGTACTGATAGAATCACCTGCTTTAAAAGTAATACGTTGGGTTATAAATTTTGTCATCTTAGCATCACAGGTCGGTTCAATAATAATATCATTTACTTTATAAAATCTCTTTGATTGAATTAAATTTGGCTTTTTATACACTACACCACTTGCCTTTTGATTATCAGCAAGCTTTACCAACTGGGGCAAAATAGTAAGTGCAATAACATTTCCTGCTTCAATAATCCGGTTTGACTTTTTAAAATCTCCCGCACTGTATTGTTTCATGCTATCCGTTAAACTATTAAAGATATCACACAAGGCAATATCATCTTTTGCTTTACTGATGCCATAAAAACTGTTTGATTGTATCAATAGTTTGTCAATAGTATTCATTTCGTTTGCGTCCATTAATCGCCCACCGGTATAACTACCAATAATAAAATCTGCGCCCATATTTTTTAATTGATGTACCGGAAAATTTACCATCAATCCACCATCAACCAGTAATAAACTATCTATTTTAACAGGTTTAAATACAGTGGGTATGGACATGCTTGCCCGCATTGACATAGCCAAACTGCCATGATCCAGTATTATCGGTTTTACATTTACAATGTCAACCGCCATGCATTTAAAAGGAATGGGTAACTTATTAAAATCGGTAATCTGGTTTACATGTTGTGTGAGTCGCATAAGTAGGTTTAATAGTTCCTGCCCTTCAATAAATCCGGTTAGTTGCATCCTTCCTTTTTTAATAGGTATTTCGCCAATATATTTTCCATACTCCTCTTTTTCATCCGCATAAATCTCATTCATAGGAATGTATTGATTTAACAATAAGTCCCAATCAATGGTATGAGCAATGCTGTCTATTTGTTTGCCTGTATAACCTGCAGCGTATAATCCTCCAACTACACTCCCCATACTATTAGCAGTAATATAATCTATTTTAATTCCCAGCGAATCAATTAGTTTTAATAAACCAATGTGCGCAAGTCCCTTTGCTCCACCACCACTAAGACATAAACCAATTTTTGGTCTATTAATTTCCTGGGAATTGATAATAAGAGAAGTAATTAAAAAAGAGGAGAGAAAAATTTTCTTTAAAAAAGGCATGTTCTAGCTTTTTGTATTGTAAATTTTATTTTACCGACCGTATGAATAATGTGAGTGCCAACCAATATTCATGATAGCCGGGATTAGTTGTCCATAGAGCGGATGAACCATGTCTGCCTTTATCAGTAGGAATAAATTGTTGCTTTTTTTTAGATTTCACATCTTTAATCAATTTGCTTAAAACCTCAGCTCCACCTTGTGATGAGGTAACAAATAAAGGTTTATCATATAGTGCAATGCTCTTTTTTAAATTTAATTGTTCACCAAAATATTCACCCGGACTAAATGCAATTACGAATTTTACTTTAGTGTTAACAGCGCCTATTTTCATGGCAAGTGAAGCACTATAGGAGCTTCCTACAAGAACAACTTTTTTCTTGTTTAGTGCAAAAGCATAATCAATTGCAGCAATAATATCTTGTTCTGCATCTAAATAGGTAGTTGGTTTATTTTGTGCTTTTGCTGCAAAAGCAGTTTCGTTAGGGATATCATTTGTAGTACCGCCTGAGCGCAAGTCAACAGCAATACAGTTGTAGCCGAATTTTGTAAATTTAGGCGCTGTTTCTTTATATTCAGCACGGCTGTAATCTGCTTGGTGACAAAGTATCATGTAAGGAAGTGTATCACTTATAAAATAAAGATCAGCAGTAATTAAAATACCATCTTTTGATGGAAAAGTAATTGTTTTTTGTGCTCTTAAAATGCTTGTGTTTACAAGTATAATAAGTGATACACTCAAAAAAGCTATAGTTTTATTCATAAGAATGTTTTTTTTAAATTAATAAAGTAATCTGCATAACCAAACATCCGACATAAATTAGAGTGGCAAAAGTACAATTTGTTTCCTTTAAGAAAAGCATTGAATAGAATTGTCAATTATTTTATTACTTTTAATGCCCCGTGATGTTATTCTGGATTTTTATATATTTACACCTAACAATTTTTTAAAATGCGTTTTATATTAATATCCTTTCTTTTTATCACATCTTTTGCAACAGCACAAGTAACTGATAATTTTACTGATGGCGATTTTACCGCTAATCCTGCATGGAGTGGCGATGCTGTTGAATTTACTGTTAATGCATCAAAACAATTGCAACTAAATAATACCATTGCCGGTGCAAGTTATTTATCCACCGTTAGTCCAGCCGCTTCATTAAATAATATCGAATGGCGTTTTTGGATTAAACAATCGTTTTCGCCCTCATCACTTAATTATGGCAGGGTTTATCTGGCATCCGACCAAGCTAATTTAGAAGGTTCTTTGAATGGATATTATTTACAATTTGGTGAATCAGGCAGTACTGATGCTGTTGAATTATTCAAGCAAACAGGCATGGCAAGTGTTTCTGTGGCCAGAGGCACTAACGGACAAATTGCAAATTCATTTACAATAGGAGTAAAAGTGACCCGCAGTGCAGCCGGAGTGTGGAACGTATATGTAGATCCGGCAGGAGGAACGGCTTATGCACTGCAAGCTACCGGAACCGAAAATACATTTACTACTTCCAATTTCTTTGGTGTTGCAACTGTTTATTCGTTGAGTAATTCCAACAAATTTTATTTCGATGATTTTTACAATGGAGCAATAATTGTTGATGTAACACCACCCACCATTGTTTCTTCAGCTGTGATGAACAGCCACACAGTAGCTGTATTATTTAGTGAAGCGGTTGATTTAACCACATCACAAACACTATCCAATTACAGTGCAAACAATAGTTTAGGCGCTCCAGCAGTTGCTTTGCGCGATTCGCTCAATTCAAGCAGGGTATATTTAACTTTTGCAAGTGCATTTGCTTTAGGTATTACCAATACACTTACGGTTATTAATGTTAAAGATTTAAGTGCAAATACTATCGCAACAGCCACCACCAATTTTACTTATTATACCGCTCAACCTTTTGATGTTGTTATTAATGAAATTATGGCTGATCCTGATCCTCCGGTTGGATTACCAAATTATGAATACACTGAATTATATAATAGAAAGGCATTCTCTATCAGCTTAAAAAACTGGGTGCTCTTGGTTGGAACAACTGTAAAATTGATACCAGATGTTACTATTCCGGCAAATGGATATGTGCTTTTAACATCCACTGCAGGGAAACCTAATTTTGATACAGTAAATGTGATCGTTGTTGGTTTTTCCAGCTTTTCATTAACCAATACCGGCCAAACATTAACTTTAAAAACTCCTCAAGGAGCAACTATCTCCACTGTTTCGTATACCGATCAATGGTATCAGGATGCAAATAAAAAAGATGGAGGGTATAGTATTGAGCAAATAGACCCGAATAACCCTTGTGCCGGAATGAGCAATTGGCGGGCCTCTACAAACACTCTTGGAGGAACTCCGGGTTTAGTTAATTCTATTAATGCAAGCAATTCAGACAATGTAGCTCCTCAAGTGGTGCGGGTAGTTGTTATTGCAGTCGACACACTACAACTCTATTTTAATGAACCATTGGATAGCACTACCATGCTCACACCGGCTATTTACTCCATTAACAATGGAATAGGCACACCAACCCAAGTAAAGCCGGTTGCACCAGATTTTACAAGTGTTCGATTGACGCTGTCGTCTTCCATTCAAATTGGAGTATTGTATACCATTACTGTAACCAATGTGATTACTGATTGTGTGGGGAATCATTTAAATACAGGCAATACAGCACTATTTGCTCTGCCGGAGCCAGCCTTGCCAAACGACATTGTGATCAATGAAATACTTCCTGATCCTAAAACTAATGGTGTTGATTTTGTGGAGATTTACAATCGTTCCAACAAAGTAATTGATTTGAAAACCATGAGTATCTCACAGTTTGATACAATCAATAATATTCCTACCAGCATCAAACCGATTACTGCTGATGGGTTTTTAATATTCCCA
>JAHEYA010000507.1 GCA_023251855.1 Bacteroidota bacterium | reverse complement strand
CCGGAGCGTTTATTTTTAATACTACATCCGCATCCGAATAAATTTTTGTTTTATCACTTACAATTAGTGCTCCTGCCGTTGTATAAGCCTCATCTGCAAAAAAAGAATTAAGCCCTGCACCTGCTTCTACCATTATTTCAAAACCTTTTTTTAGAAGGTCTTTCACCACATCAGGAGTAAGTGCAACACGGTTTTCTTTAAATTTTGTTTCTTTCGGAACTGATAGTTTCATTTTATAATTGTTGATTTAGTGAAATGGAAATTTAGTGAATTATAAATTGGTTTAAGATTAAGTATATGAAATTTCTTTCCCTTCTCTATTTCTCCAAATCAACAATTCTCCATTTTAAGATTTACGTGGCTCGAAAGTAATAAAATAATTATTACCTGCAAAAATATAAGTTTTGAGATTTTACACGGGTTACTTGAACTTGATTGCGATATTCGGATAATCAGTGATTAATCCGTCAGCACCCATATTTATTAACCTTTTCATTTTTTTTTCGGAATTTACAGTCCATATAAATAATTTACAACCCTTGTTGTGTGCGTTTTGTATGGTTTTGGCTTTTGTGAGTTTTAATAATGGATTATAGGTATAAGGTATGAACCCTAATTTTTTGATATTGTGATTTACTGAGCCAATATTTCCAATAAGCAAACCAATTTTTAGTGAATCATTTATTTTGTGAATCGCCTGTAAACTCCTCACATCAAAACTTTGAATCATAATTCGCTCATTGATATTAAATGATTGAATGACCTTGAAAACTAATTTTGCTATAATATCAGGCATTGGGTGCCATTTATTATCTCCTTTTTTTCCGCATTTAATTTCTATTAGATAAAATATGGGAGCTAACCTATTTTGCTTTGTATAAGACTCAATTTCTTTAATCACTTCGATTAAAAGTGGCTTATATTCAGGTATTTTTGCTTGTTCAGGAAATTTGTTATTACCTCTTCTACCACAATCGTATTGTTTAATTTCATCATATGATAGCTTGTTCAAGTTGTGTTGCTGGTGTTTTTTAACCGGCTCAGCATTTGGTTCAGTGCATGTTTTATAATTAAACCATGGTTCGTGAGATACAACCACTTGGGAGTCATTAGAAATAACAACATCCAATTCAATTGCATCAATACCTAGTTTCACTGCTTCTTTAAAACCTGTAATCGTATTTTCAGGGAATTGCCCTCGAAAGCCTCTATGTCCAATAATTTCAGTTTTTTTGTTTATTTGTGCCCCTGAGTTCAGGCTTAAACAACTGAAAATAATTAAAATATAACGGAACATTCAATTTTAATATAGTTTTGAAAAACGTAAATGTAAAAAACCTTATATCATTTATGTGCAGTATCTTTGTAAAATATTTTTATCTATGAACAATTTCTTATTAAGTTTATTCTTTCTGCTTACTATTTCCTCCTGTCGAACCACCACTGTAGCTCAGCAAACCTATCGTTACGTTTCATTGGGTGACTCCTATACTATAGGAACCGGAGCAAATCCGGAAGAATCGTACCCGGTTTTACTTACAAAACATTTAAAGGAGAATAATATTAAAATTGACCTGATTGCTAACCCAAGTGTTAATGGCAGAACCACTCAAGGAGTTATAAATTTTGAATTACCGGTACTTGATACCTCAAAAGCAACATTTGTAACTCTTCTTATTGGTGTTAATGATTGGGTAATAGCAACGGATGCAGAAACATTTCAAAATAAATTAATTTATATTATTGATCATATCCAGGCACAATTACCTGATAAAAGCAAATTGGTTTTGATCACCGTACCCGATTTTGGTGTAACACCGGCAGCAGGTAATTATAGCCGTGGAAGAAATGTTTCAAAGGGCCTTGCAGAGTTTAATACCATTATTCTTTCTGAAGCAAAAAAACGCAATTTAAAAACTGTTGATCTTTTTGAGATCTCAAAAAAAATGGTGGCAAATTCCGGTTTGGTTGCCCCTGACGGGATACATCCATCGGCAAAAGAATATACCCTTTGGGAAACAC
>JAHEYA010000137.1 GCA_023251855.1 Bacteroidota bacterium | reverse complement strand
AACAGTAGGATTAAAGTATAGTACCGAATTTTCAAAAAAAACCGGTATGGATCTCAATTTTAAATTGGTGAAAATTGTTTATACCGAAATAAATATTCCCAACATTTATTATGCTTCTAATTCGGCAGAGTTGAAACCGGAATCAAGAAAGGAAATGAATAAAATTGCACGTACAATCAAAGAAACACCGAATATAAAAATTCAAATAAACGCACACACAGATGAAATTGGACCAGAAGATTATAATATGAAACTTTCAGAAACACGGGCGCAAAATGTTGTGGATTATCTTATTGCCAAAGGCGTAGATAAAAATCGTTTAACAGCAATGGGATATGGCGAATCAATGCCAATAAAGAAAAATGCACAAACAGAAGCGGAACACCAAATGAATAGAAGAACAACATTAAAAGTTATTAAAAAATAGACCGATTTGAAAACGAATGAATCACGGATGCACAGGAAGCGTAGTAAATTCGATTAAGAAACCTCACCTAAATCCTCTCCAAAGGAGAGGACTTAAATGCCATAGCTCCCTTCTCCCTTGGAGAAGGGTTGGGGATGAGGTCAAAAAATGGAATTTGTAAAAACGGAATTCTTGTAATGAAATTCCATAGTTTTAAAAACGAACTCTAATCAACAAATTATAAAATGAAAAAAAAGTACCTCCTTCTGCTTTTATTTTTGCCAGGTGTTGCATTGGCACAAAATGATTTTCAGTTCAGCCATTATATGTATAATGAAACTGTGTTTAACCCTGCTGCAACAGGCAATTCCGACAAAATGATCGCTTCATTAATTGCCCGGCAACAATGGTTAGGTGTTGATAATGCCCCATCTACGCAGTTTCTGAATGTTCACACTTTTGTTGATCAGCTCAAAGGAGGTGCAGGACTCACTATTTTGAATGATAAAGTAGGGTTTGAAAACACGTTGAATGTTAAACTAAATTACGCTTATCACACTAAAATTTCCGAAACATCAACGCTCTCCGGTGGGCTTTCAGCAGGGTTTGTAAATAAAAGATTAGATGGCAGCAAATTGGTTTATGAACAAGGAAACGACCCCAAAGCAGTGCTTGGCAACACAAGTGCTTTTGTTCCGGATTTTGGTTTGGGACTTGAATTTAATACAGCAAAGCTAACAGCAGGAGTTTCTTCCACTCATATAACCAAGTCGCTGAGCGGTGCTACTGAATTTGCAAATCCACGGCATTCTTTCCTGTACGCAAAATATAAAATAAATATTGGTGCTGATTATGCCGTGATACCGGCTGTATTAATGAAAAGCAGTGGTTTTATCCGTCAGTATGAATTAAATGCAACAGTGGTTTACAAAGAAAAAATACGTGCCGGTATAACCTATCGTTTTAAGGAATCTATTGTAGGTTTGGTTGGTGTGAATATTCAGGATTGGATTCTGATTGGTTATTCGTATGATTACAATGCTATGCCTGTAAAGACTTACAGCAGTGGTTCACATGAAATAATGATACAGGCAAGATTAAAAGGATTTGCTTCAGAGAAACACGATTATAAATCACCACGGTTTTTTTAGCATAGCACTATTTATCAATTGCTCCCATCCACTATAGGAACAGGTTTTTTTCCAAAAAAACGTTTTTGAAAAAGTATGATAAGGGCAACACCGGTGCTTATTGAAGCATCGGCAAAATTAAATACCGGTCGAAAAAAAATAAAATCTTCGGTTCCCCAAAATGGAAACCATGCCGGGAAATGGCCTTTAATAACCGGGAAGTAAAACATATCTACTACTTTCCCATGCAAAAATGATGAATACCCACCATCATCAGGCATAAAGCGTGCAATCTCATAATTGCTGTCGCTGAAAAGTATACCATAAAAAGCACTGTCAATAATGTTTCCAATAGCACCGGCAAAAATTAATGCAATGCAAAAAACATATAGTTTATCTTCTTTATCCCGCGTTAAACTCCATAAATACCAACCGATACCAGCTACTGCAACAATGCGGAACATACTTAAAAATAATTTTCCATAGTTCCCTCCAAACTCCATTCCGTAGGCCATTCCAATATTTTCAGTAAAATGGATAGTGAACCAGTTGCCAACAATATTTACTTCTTCACCAAGAAAAAAATGAGTTTTCACATAAATTTTTATGAGCTGGTCAATCAGCAGTACTGCAAAGACAATGATTAATGGTTTTCTCACAAAAAGGAGTTTTAATGATATGGTGCAAAAGTAGAAAAAATATTCATCACCGCTTTCTTCCAGTCTTTATGAGCTTTTTCAATAACAATTTTTGTACAGCCGTTAAATGTTGCGAAGTCGTACAATCTGCTTGCAAACAAGCGATTAAAGTTTTCGGAGGGTTTAAATCCTTTTTCAAAATGTATGGATTTAATGTAAAATATTTTTGTTAAGCGGTCTGCTTTCGGGTCGAAACGGGCAACAAACATATCGTTATACAAAACGGGCAATGTAAAATAACCATATTTTGGTTCAGGCACATAACATTCTATAATATAATCAAAATTAAAGAGCTCTTGTACCCGCTTACGTTGAATTACGGTATTGTCGAAAGGAGAAAGAAAATGAATATAGTTTTTTTGTTTTACTGATTCTACAATTGATTTCGACTGATTTTCAGTTGTTGTAAAAAATGGTTTCTCCAAACCTGTTATGTTTGCTTCAATCAATTCTCCTTCCACAAGCAAATGTTTCAACGCTTTGCTAACAAATGCTTTCATGTTACTGCGTAAATAAGTAATATCAGCTCCACTAAAAATTCCGTGAGCAACAATTGTTTTTCGAATTAGATGTTCAGCAACTTCTTTTTCAGTTGGCATGGAAAGAATCGCATTTGCAGGCAATACACGTTCTGCCAAATTATATACTTTTTGAAAGCCTTGTCGTTTAGCTACCATTAATTGGCCTTCCATAAAAAGCTGTTCTAATGCACGCTTGGCAGGTTTCCATTCATACCAGTTTCCCGGATCCTTTCTCTTGTGTTCAAAATCTTTTGACTGTAATGCTCCTTCCGCTTTTATTCTGTCAAGCACATATTTGTTCATTTTTTTATCCTGTCCAAACCAATGTGATTTGCCATCAGCATATGATTTTTTTCGAGGAAGTGAAAAACGGTAATCACTCATTGGCAAATAAGATGCAGCATGACTCCAGTATTCAAAAATGGTTTTATCTTTTTCTAAAAGTTCATTCAAATGCTTTTCATTGTAATCGGGTAACCGGCTCCAAAGTGTGTGGTGGTGAGCCCTTGCAACAACCGATAGTGTATCTATTTGAACATAACCTAAAAGTTCAATAGCAGCAAGTGTTGCTTTTTTGCCTTTACCAAAACCAGGTTGTAATAATCCTTGGCTGTGCAATGCAAGTGTACGGGCTTGTTCCAGTGAAAGTACGATATTCTTTTTTTTCAATGCTTTTGTTTTTTATTCCGAACACCTATGTTTTTCTGCGGAAAACATCTTTTTGCAATTCCGGGTTTGCTGTTTTTTTGTGGTAGGGCAATTTCTTGAACCAAAGTTTTACAGCATGCCAGTGAATTAATGAGATAATTTTTAAAGTAATAAATGGGAAGCGAATGCTATACCATAGTAGGTTAAAATTGTTGATAGGCTTACGTATGCCGGTTAGTGTACTGATAAAAAATCTTTTTTCGTTTTTGAAATCATCAATTCGAATATTCAGTTTTTCATCAGGGATTACTAGGTTAAAATCGAATTGAGTATCATGATCAATAAAAGGTGAAACATAAAAATATTTAGTTGTATTCAAATAAAATTTGGTGGAATCGAATTGTTTTTTACCCAAAAAAAATGGTTTTATTTCACCGAATGTATTCCCTATTTCAGCCACAGCACAAAGTGGTTCGGCATTTTTATCGAAACAAAAATAAAATGAAACGGGATTAAAATTATAACCTAATACATTGAAATTGGTAAGCAACATAATTTTGTCGAGGCCTTCATTTATCCCATTTTGATTGAGGTAAGCAGTTATATGTTGTTTTGTGTTTTTTGATTTATCAGGATTTTCACGAGGCAGTTGAATGTGTTCATCGTCTTTAAAACTAAAAAAATTAAATCGGTTACGACTCACCATCCAAAGCTTTTTAGTGAGCACATCAATTTTATCCAGGTCAATATAAAACATAAATATATTGTAGTGAAATCGATGTTGTTTCGGCTCCAAGCGGTGATGCATAACATTACATTTGTATAGACAGCTATGCATTATTTATGGAAGATGTATGATGGAAAATGGAAGATGTGTTGTACATAATTAAAAATTTTATTCACTAAATATAATTATTATTTCAGGTTATACATTATCCATCTTCCATCACACATTATCCATCAGTGTCAGAGCTTTGCGCAGAGGCTAACCGCACTTGCATACGCATCTTCATGAAACCCATATTTAAAATAACTGCCACAAAAATAAAGTGGTCCACTCTCATTTAATTTTTGTAATTCTTGCTGTGCTTGCATTGCTGCGATACCAAACAAAGGGTGTTCATAATCGATTTCTTTCAAAATTTTAGTCGGATCAATACTGTCAGGCAATGCGCTGATCGACACAAAATAATTTTTATTTTTAGAAACCTGTTGCAAACTATTCATCCAATATATTGTAGTTGGCATTTGTTTTCCGTTTCTGTTCTCAATCCTGTAATTCCAGCTACTCCATACCTTTTTATTTTTTGGCATCAGAGATTCATCTGTATGAATTGTTGCAGAATTTTTTTGATATTTAAATGGGGGCAATAATCGTTTTTCATCAGCAGTTGGCTCTTCTAACATGCGTAATGTTTGATCAGCATGAGAGGCAAAAATTACTTTGTCGAACTCCTGAATAGAGCCACCAACAGTGGTTACAATTGCCTTGTTGTTTTTGCGCACAACATTAATAACTCCATTATTTGTAATTATTTTATCTTTAAATGGTTTTATTAAAAGTTCGCGGTAAGCCGCACTCCCATTGTGTAACGTATACCATTGATGTTGTGTATTCAATCCTAAAAAGCCATGATTTTTAAAAAAACGAATCAATGAAATAGCCGGAAAATCAAGCATTAACTCCATTGGTGTGGACCATACTGCAGAACTCATCGGAACTAAATATTTCCAAAGCAGTTCCTCTCCATATTTAAATTCTTTGATATATTCACCTAAGGAATAGTTGGCATATTTTGGATTTTCTAAAACCGCTACACACTCTTTATTAAAGCGGGTTACTTGCAGTAACATTTTGATGTATTGAACATTGAAAATATTTTTTCGTTGGGCAAAAATTCCATTCAGCCCCGAGCCACTATATTCTAAGCCGCTTTCGCAATGCTGTACGCTAAACGACATGTCCGATTTTTTTATCGGGGCTTTTATTTCCTCAAATAAATTACACAAGTTTGGATAGGTGGCATAATTAAAAACCATAAATCCGGTATCTATATATACGGGTTTCCCGTTTTCATCAACAACAATGGTATTGGTATGTCCGCCTACATAATCATTCTGTTCAAATAAGGTAATATCATATTTTTTATGCAGTAAATGTCCACAGCCCATTCCGGCAATCCCGGTTCCGATAATCGCTAATTTTTTCATTTTTAATTGCGATGTTTTGATATTACTGAATTAATAAAGCGCTTCATAGGGAACGAAATGCGTAAAATCATAAACATCATTTTTTGGTAAATAAATAATGACTCACCAACCACTCATTCCCTCCGTTGTAGGCCCATAGTTCAGCACAAGCCATATAAAAAATTCGCCAGTACACCCACCATTTAACCGCTTCTGGTTTGCCATACGTTTCTTCAAACAACGGCATTATTTCAGCTTTGTGTTTATCCATATTTTGCAACCAGGCTTCAGAAGTTTTGCTATAATGCATTCCATTCACATGCCAGTGTTTCTCAATACTTAGGTGGTCATTGAAATATAATAACAGATCATCACTTGGCATTATTCCTCCGGTAAAAAAGTATTTACTCATCCAATCGCTTTCATCACGCACTTCAAATTTGTAAGCATATTCTTTGTGAGAGAAAATGTGTACAAACAGTTTCCCTTGGGGTTTTAGCCAGGTTGAAATTTTATGCATCAACAATTCATAATTACGCATGTGTTCAAACATTTCAACAGAAACAACCCTATCGAATGTAGTATCGATAGTAAATACATTTATGTCGGCCGTAATTACGGTTAGGTTCTGAATCCTCCTGTTTTTAGCTTGTTGGTCAATAAATTGTTTTTGACTGTGTGAATTTGAAACAGCGGTAAAAGTACTTTTAGGAAATTTATCAGCCATAAAAAGAGACAAAGAACCCCAGCCACATCCTAATTCCAGAACATGTTGTTCATCGCGCAATTCTGCTCTCTCGCAGGTTAATTCAAGCATATCATTTTCGGAAGTGTCAATATTTGTAACACCCTCTTTCCAATAACCGGAGCTATATTTCAAATGTTTTCCTAAACAATATTGATAAAATTTTGCAGGCACTTCGTAATGCTGTTTGTTTGCATCAGCAGTATTTACAGCAATAGGAGAGTTTTTAAATTCTGCTATCAATTGCATCAGGTGTTTTTGCTGGACTT
>JAHEYA010000136.1 GCA_023251855.1 Bacteroidota bacterium | reverse complement strand
AAGCTCCGGTAGCACCCGTACTCCATGTATAAGTAGTAGCTCCGCTTGCAGTTAGCGTACCGCTTTGTCCGCCACAAATAGTTAGTGGATTAACGGTGATAGCCGGTGGCGGATTTACAGTAATAGTTTTGGTCAATGTTTGTTTGAAACCACAAACACCACTGGCAATACAGGTATAAGTAATAGTTGTGGATGGGGTTACAGTAATACTTTGAGTTGTTTGGCCTCCTGGCGACCAAAGATAAGAGGTTGCTCCTGAAGGTCCTGTTAAAGTGGTGCTTTGGCCATTACAAACCGAACTGGGTACAGCAGTAATTGCAGGAAACTGAACACCTGAATTAGCAGATATTTTATAATTACAAATATCACCGGCAAAACCATCAACCATTAAATAATAGGTGTTTCCAATTGTTAAACTATTTGCAGTGATTGTAAAACCGGTTGAGTTTTCTTTGAAGTTAGAAACCGGTGTAAAGTTGCAACAATTTGTTCCTGAAAATATTTGCATTTGTACTCCGCCTGAAGGATAATTGCCTACCCAGCAATTACCTATTGTTACGTTCAATATGGCTGTAGTTGCTCCTGCAGTAAATGTTATCCAGGAGTTGTTATTAATATTCACATCAATATTCGGTGAGCCGGTTCCCCATGAACCACCTTTACCAAAAATACCTCCTGTATTGGTTCCATCGGGTTGATCAACGCCAGCCTGGGTTTCATTATTAGCATACATATTACAAGGCCGGTCAGGGGTATAAGCGGCACTTGTTGACGCACTATATCCATTTAAATCGCAAATGTATAATGCTGATGAACAGGCATCATTTGTAGGAGAGGAAACACATAATCCAAAATTACCTGATGTAGTTCCATAGCCGAAATAACGGATAAAATAAGTTGTTCCCGGAGTTAAGCCTGATTTTGAAATATAGGGTTTAACATCATTTGCCGTGCCCGGATAATTGTGATCATCATTACAGGCAATTTGTGTTAATGATCCGCAAGTTCCGCTATAAAGTACCAGTACACCGTCATTGATACCATAACCCGGTTGTGGATTAATTGTTATTTTTCCATTT
Organism: Bacteroidota bacterium; assembly: GCA_023251855.1. Lineage (GTDB taxonomy): Bacteria > Bacteroidota > Bacteroidia > 2-12-FULL-35-15 > 2-12-FULL-35-15 > 2-12-FULL-35-15. The sequence continues at coordinate 5,528 of JAHEYA010000136.1, read as the reverse complement.
GCAGGGGCAACTACGCTGAACCAAACATCTTTACTGCTTGATGTAAATCCTCCTTGTTGTGGAGCAGTACCACCGCAAGTTGTAGGCGTAGGTGCACCTGTTGATGCTGTTGCACCTGTAGTAGTGAAATGTGAATAATTACAATCCGAAGTTACAGCCGGAAGTGGAATAGCACTACATGGGTTATCATTGGTAGGTGTATTAGAGGAAGGTGGTCCTGTTACACAAATGCTGAAATTTTGTCCTCCATTACCTCCATAATAATCATATACTCTCACATAATAAGTACTGCCTACAACTAAACCGATCGGACTAATTACTTCATTGCCATTGGTTAATGTATTATCCTCACAATTAATAGAACTAAGCGATCCGCATGCACCTGAGTATAATTGAACCACAGCATCCATTGTACTGGAAGGATTAACAGTTATGGTTGCTGTACTATTAGTAGCTACAAACTTATACCATACATCATCATCAGCTGTTCCAACACATCCTGCAAGAGATTGTGTTGCACCAATGGTGGTTCCTGCAGTATTGGAACAATTAGCAGTTACTGTGAGTGCAACTGCACCTGCACATGTATTATTGGCAGGGGCCGGTGGTGGATTAGTAATGCAAATTGTGAAATTACCGCTTCCTGCTCCTGCACCATAATTATAAACTCTTACAAGATAAATGGTACCTGCTGTTAAACCTGTTGCATAAATGATTTCTGTTTGTCCTGAAAGACCTGCATCCATACAGGATAAAGTAGTTAGTGCACCACAGGTTCCTGAGAATAACTGAACTACAGCATCCATACCGGAGGAGGGTATCACATCAATTTCATGACTCGTTCCTGAGGCGGTAAACTGATACCAAACATCATCATCAGCATTACCAACACAACCCGAATAAATACTAGGTGTTCCGGCTGCTGTGGTTCCGGGTGTAGGAGTAGTACAGTTTGCTGTTACACTTACAACTGTTGCTGTAGCACAATTGTCGGATTGAGCAGATAGTTTGCCGACCATTAAAACCGTTAATAACAGAAGGCAGCAGATATTTTTCATAGATATTTTAAATAAGTTCATTTTCAAATTTTTTAATTCAAATGGAAATATTTTTTATTGGATAGTAAGTTCTTCACTTGTTAATTCAAGGTTTTTATAGCCTTTTGTTTCAAGAATATTTTTTAAATCGGTTATTTCAAATAGAACATCGCCTTCCGAGGTCCTTGATCTTTCAGTAACCACAACAATTATTTGTGCCAGATTACTTTCCGGTTTAAATTCCGGTTTAAATTCTGTAACCCCTTTAAGAGCATACAATTCAGTACTTAATTTGTTAACTTCTTCTAATGATTTAGCTCCTTCAAACTTGTAATAGTAAACAGTTTTAGTAAGTTTTCCTTCGGGCTTTTTCTCCTGAGCAGTTGCTGTGAGTATAGAAGTTAAACAAAATAAAGTAGCACAAATGGATCTGAAAAAATTCATAGCTTTTTGGGTTTTTAAATTAAATTAAGAGAATAAAATTTGAACAGCCTATTTTTACAGGCTTTAATTCAACTATAGTATCCGATAATTTTTGATGAAAATTGTAGCGAAAATAACTACTTTGAAAGAAAGTACTGTTCATTTATTAGCGGTTTGCTGAATAAATGGATATACCCATTTATTCTTTTAGGTTGATCACTAAATTTTATTGCAGCCCAAAAGTAGCATTTTTTAGGGGAAAATACAAACAAAATATTGCTAACTGTAGGTGTCTGGGGAATACCGATTTTAGTATAATTTTATGGCTTACAAGAATTTAAATCTAGTAAACCGCTTTCTTTAGGTTTTTACATCCTTTCCGGAACCTCAATACCTAGCAATTTCATCGAAGCTTTTATAGCATCACCAATGGTTTTTGATAAATGTAAACGGAAAAGCACCAAATTTTTTTGCTCTTCTTTTAAGACAGGAAAGTCGTGATAATACTGACTGAATTCTTTTGCCAGATCATACACATAGTTTGCAATTACAGAAGGGTTATATTCCTCGGCAGCTTGCTTCAGGGTCGTATTAAAATTATACAGCTTAATAATAAGCTCTTTTTCTTTAGGAAAAATAGTGCTAGGACTCACTACTGGATCCAAGTCATTAAAGTTTAAATTTTCTTTTGCTTTACGCAACAATGCTTGAATCCTCACATAATTGAATTGAATAAAAGGAGCAGTATTTCCATTAAAATCAATAGATTCAGCCGGGTTAAACATCATTTTCTTTTTAGGATCCACTTTGAGCATAAAATATTTTAATGCTCCTAAACCGATGGTACGATACAATTTTTCAGCATCTTCTTTACTTAAACCATCCGCTTTACCAAGCTCTTTAGAAGTTGAAGAAGCAGTATCGATCATCTCTTTCATCAACTCATCAGCATCAACTACTGTACCTTCACGCGATTTCATTTTACCCTCGGGCAGCTCTACCATGCCATACGACAGGTGATACAGGCCTTCCGCCCAGATGTAACCTAATTTTTTGAGTATCAGGAACAATACTTTAAAATGATAATCCTGCTCATTTCCAACTGTATAAATTAATTTGTTGAAATGTTCTTCTTCTGCCCGTTGTACAGCTGTTCCCAGATCTTGTGTCATATAAACAGAAGTGCCATCAGCACGTAATAATGTTTTTTCATCCAGGCCATCAGCGGTCAGATCAATGTATACTGACTTATCTGCTCTTGTTTTTAAAACACTTTTTGCCAAACCGGTTTCAATGATATTTTTTCCTAAAATATAGGTATTACTCTCATAATAGGTTTTATCAAAATCAACACCGATCATTTTGTAGGTTTCAGCAAAACCTGCATATACCCAGCTGTTCATCATCTTCCAAAGTTTACGGACTGTTGGGTCGTTTGCTTCCCATCTGAGTAACATTTGCTGCGCTTCCAAAATGGAAGGAGCTTGTTTTTCAGCTTCTTCCTTGGTTTTTCCTTGTCCTATAAGAGTTTCGATATCATATTTATAGATTTTATCAAATTCAACATAATATTTACCTACCAGGTGATCGCCTTTCATACCTGTAGATTCAGGTGTTTCACCCTTCCCAAATTTTTGCCAGGCCAGCATTGATTTACAAATATGGATACCACGGTCATTAACAAGATTTACTTTTAAAACCTTATTTCCATTGGCTTTTAGAATTTCGGCTACAGAAAATCCCAATAGGTTATTACGAACATGGCCAAGATGCAAGGGTTTATTAGTGTTTGGTGAAGAGTACTCCACCATTATAGTTGGTGCATTGGCTGGTAGTTCACTGGAAATAAATTGTTTTCCATGAATAGATTGAAAATAATTCAACCAAAAAGAATCAGCAATAACAAGATTTAAAAATCCTTTTATAACATTAAAATCAGCTATTTCAGCAACATTGGTTTTAAGATAAGTGCCAATTTCGTTTGCTGTTACTTCTGGTTTTTTTTTCGATATTTTTAAAAAATTAAAAACAACCAATGTGAGATCACCTTCAAAATCCGGATTTGTTTTTTCGAACACTACTTTTTCAAATGTGCTTCCATAAAGCGATTGCAAGGCTTCAATTGTTTTTTCGGAAAGTTTTTTTTCGATGTCCATTTTACATAATACTAGTTTTTCTTTTCTTTATAATGGTATTCATTTAGCAACAAATCAATATCTGTCATCAACACATTCATTTGTGTTGAATCTGTTCCATCATAATAACCACGTATCCGCTTGTCTTTATCAATCAAAGCAAAGTTCTGAGTGTGAATAAAATCATCTGGCCCGCCATCACCTTTTTCTGCATCAAGTAAATAGCTTTCACGGGCAATACCATACAATGCTTTTTTATCTCCGGTAACAAGCATCCATTGTTTAGCATCAGCATTGTGTTTCAGGGCATATCTTTTTAGCTGTTCAACAGTATCAATATCCGGATCAACAGTATGTGATAAAAATTTCACTTCATTGTTTCCTTTGAATTTGGTTGCTAAACGCTCCATTTGTGTACTCATAACAGGGCAAATGCTATGGCAGGTGGTAAAGAAAAAATCAGTTACATACACACTTCCGGCAAAATCTTTTTCAGTAATTGTTTGTCCATCTTGATTAATAAAACTAAAATTCTGTATCGTATGAAAAACAGTATCGGTTTTTGAGTCATAATTTTTTGCTCCATAAATTGGGAGAGAACGAATTGGTTTAGCTTTATCATAAATGAAATAAGAATAAACAAACACTGCAGCAGCAGCAGTTAGTAAAAAAAGATTGATAAATTTTAGTTTCATTTTGAGAATTTATTTTATTTGACAAATTCAATTTCAGTGTTAAGAAATTCGTAATTCAATTTTTTTTCAAAAAAATGATTGATCTTTTTTTTATTGTTAATAATCAATGTGGCCGGTATTGCCCCTGACCAGCTATTAGATACTTTTGGAATAAAATAATTTGCATTGCTCTCATCCAACAAAAGTACTTCTGATTTTATTTTTTTTGTTTTAATAAATGGTAAAAGTTTTGTTAAAAAATCTTCTTTAAAATCTAAACTTACCAAAATTACTTTTACTTTTTTATTTATATAAGCCTCGTTAATACTATCAAAATCGGGTAACTCTTTTACACAAGGTACACACCATGTTGCCCAAAAATTAATTATATAAGTTGTATCAGAATTAGTGTGAATGCGTTTTTCCAATTCTGTAATTTTTATAATACCTACATTTTGCGAAGGGCTTGTAATAGCTGTGAATAAAAGTAAAACCAGAATAGAAGTTCGCATCATTAGAGTTTAAATCGAATTAGTTTTTTATATATCTGTCGTTATTTCAAACCTTTCTGTCATTCCGAATCCCTGTAAGGGTGAGGAATCTTTTTATTATAGAAAGATTTCTCCCTGCGGTCGAAATGACATTGGTTGTGAGTTATTTCGTTCAAAATATAATTCTTATTCGGTATATTCTCTGTTGTATCAATTAATTCTCATTGCCAATTACCAACCACTTTATGATGTTTGCGTTTGCGTACAGTTTTATGTTTGTAATTATCTGATAAAACACTGATGTTTCCATCAACTTCTAGAGTTGCTATATCTACTTCTGAAATTTTTTCTACTCCATGTTCACGAACAGTCGCTTCCAGTTCTTCGATCGTAATTTTGACTTTATCTAAATGTTCTTTTAATACTTTACCCTGATAGATAAGTAATACAGGAGAACCTTCCAAAAAGGTTTCAACAGATTTTGATTTGAATATTAATGTACGGAATATTGTATTTAAAATAAATAAAGTAAGTGCAGCAATCAAACCACCTTCTAAACTACTATTATTACCAACCATGGCATTTTGAACAGAGTTGCTGATCAGTAAAATAAAAACAAGGTCAATAACAGATAATTGCGATAGTTCCTTTTTACCAAAAATACGGATGAATAGAACAATACATATATAAACGGCAGCGGATCTAAGTGCTATAGATAAAATATCATTCATTGTTGAGCAGATTTTTGTAATAAATAAAATAATCGTT
>JAHEYA010000006.1 GCA_023251855.1 Bacteroidota bacterium | reverse complement strand
ACATACTTCCACCATAAAGTCAAAGACACTTACACTTTCTGAAATATTTAATAACGGAATGAATTGTTTTGAAATTCCAGATTATCAAAGAGCATATTCATGGGAAGATTCACATCGTAAAGATTTGATGATGGATATTGAAAATATCCTTCGGCTGCCCGACTACAAACACTTCACCGGAACAATTGTAGCACAGGAAAAAGAAAGCGAAAATGGATTTACGGAATTTGACATGACAAGCTAATAGAGTATAAGGGCAACTCCCATAAATATCTAACTCCCCGCTCACTTTCTGAATTAGAAATTCTTTACGGTGCTGAAAATGTTCCATTGAAAGCACAGGTTTACACTAAAGAGTTTCTTGTAAAATTCTTAGATAAAAGGGAAGAAAAACTTTTAGCCTTTGCGTTAAAAAGATGGGGTTTTGGTAATGCAAAAAAAATCAAACTTGATTCCTTAACAGAGAATGAAAAGATTTACAAATTTGAAACTGAAGAAATAAAATAAAACTGTAAAATAACCTGAAGAAAAAAGTATTACTTCTATTGTAAACTATTTCTGAAATAAACATCAAATCAAATGGCAAAATATAAATACGTATCAATAAAGCATGTGTTTTATGAAATCAATAAAAACTATTTATGGCATGAAATCCAAATGGAATATGTTTGGCTCAAAAAAGCAGAAGAAAGGAAAATAGAACAGTTTTTCGATTCTGTTTTAAGAGGCTATCCTATTGGTTCATTCCTATTTTGGAAACTAAAGAAAGAAGACTTTGAAACCAATAAGGAAAATCGAGAACTTATTGAAAAACTCAATTTTCAACAATATAAGTTTCTTGCAAAGAATGATGGAAGAGAAGTTCATAACATTAAAATTAATGCCGAAGAAGTAAATTCAAATGATCACCCTTTTGTTCTTAACGGGCAACAACTACTAACATCATTGTATATTGGATTTATAAACAGCAGAACATTGAGCCACCAAAAGGGTTCTCTTAACAATTCAAACGCATACGAAGAAAAAAAACTTTTTCTAAATCTTAAACACAAACCAAAATTTAAAAATCCGGAAGACAGATTTGATTTTAAATTTTTAAAATACAAAGAAACAACAAACACAGATGATAAGTTTTGGTTTAAGGTGGCTGATATTTTAGAAATGGATAGTGTAATTTCTTATGTTAGAAATCACAATTTATCCAAAATTGAAACAGAAAATTTAGAAAAGCTAAAAGAGGTTTTTTGTATACAAAAACCTATTTCATATTTTGAAGATGTCAAAATAAATTAGACAAGCTCATAAAAATATTTATTCCTAAATCAACTTTATATAAGTTATGGAATTATTAAAAATTCCAAACTTACCCTCTCCTTTGGGAGAGAGCCTGTCCCGAACTTGTTTCGGGAGGCAGGGTGAGGGCATAAAAAAATAAATATTTAATGACATGTTGCTTAACGTATTTAATCTATAATAACTTTAATATTTAACGATGATAGGAGCAATTATTGGAGACATTATAGGATCTCCATACGAATACCAAAATATTAAAAAAACAGAATTTCCTTTATTCATAGAGAGGTCAAACTTTACTGATGATAGCGTAACTACTATTGCCATTGCTGATGCTATTTTAAATAAAGTAGATTATGGAGTTTCACTTAAAAAATGGGGAAGAAAATTTCCAAGATTAGATTATGGAGCACATTTTAGAGGATGGTTATTTTCCAATTATTCCGATCCCTATAATAGTTGGGGCAATGGATCAGCTATGCGCGTAAGCCCTGTTGGATTTGCATTTAACACCTTAGAAAAAGTGTTAGCTGAGGCAAAAAAAAGCGCAGAAGTAACACATAACCATCCGGAAGGAATTAAAGGAGCACAGGTAACTGCTTCGGCTATTTTCTTAGCAAGAAATGGCAGCAGCAAACCTGAAATAAAAGAATATATTGAAAAAACATTTCAATATGATTTAAGCAAATCACTCAACGAAATACGACCGCTATATGAATTTGATGTAAGTTGCCAGGGTTCCGTTCCTCAAGCTATAACATCATTTTTAGAAGGAAACGATTTTGAAGATACTAGGAGAATATTTGTCGCAAGGCTAAGAAGAAAGACACATAGTTAAAAAACTAATCTTGAACAAAAATTATGAAAGCAATAAATTTAAACGAATTATTTAATACGAGAATTTTTAGAATTCCGGACTATCAAAGAGGTTACGCTTGGGAAGAAAAACAGCTAAGCGAACTATGGGACGACCTTGATGAAATTGGTGTAAATAACGGGGAGCTCAGAAAACATTATACTGGGACAATATATTTAGAAGAAACCCAACCTAATGATATTGAAAAATGGCTTACAGATGTAAAATTCTATAATGTAGTTGATGGCCAGCAAAGGCTAACAACAATTAGCATTTTACTATATGAACTTTTAAAAGCTACAGAAATTGGTTATGCAGAAAAAAACAAAAAAAAGCTTTTAGAAACATTCATTTCTGAATCTAATATGTCAGGAGAAAGCAAGGTTTACAAGTTTAGTTATTCTTTAATAGACAAGAATTACAATTTCTTATTACATTCTATCTTTGAGGATAGTAAAGTTGTTTTAAATCATGACTATCAGAATCTCTATACCAAAAATTTAACCGAAGCAAAAAAATATTTCAGTGTAAAAATTAGTCAATTAAATGACAAAGAAAAAGATATATTATTTAAAAAAATAACAACAGCATTACAGTTTGACATAAGGATAATTGAAAAAGACTTAGACGTTCAAGCAGTTTTTGAAACTATGAATAACAGGGGGAAACTGCTATCTACTCTTGAAAAGCTAAAAAACAGACTTATCTATTTAACAGTAAAACTTAGTAGTCCTGATGAAAGTAAAAAAGTACTTAGAAAAAAAATAAATGAAGCTTGGGGCAAGATATACACTTGTTTAGCACAAAACCCCGATACAATCTTAGATGAAGATATTTTTCTTTCTGCTCATTTATCACTTTATAGAAAGCCGAAAGAAGCTGTCTTTTCTGAAAAAGTTGCCGAAGAAAAAGTTTTCCAAATGTTCTGTAACAAATCGGAGAAGTTTGATAAAGATGAAAGTGGAGAAAAAGAACCCCTTGTTTCATACAACAAAATTGAAGATTACATTATTAAGTTATCTGAAGCCGCCCCCATTTGGTATAAGATTCATAATTCACAATCTCTCATTCTGAAGAAAATTCTATTGTTGAACAGCGGTAAAGAAATAAAGGTGTTTTTGCTTGCGCTACTTCTTAAAAGCGAGGAGGAAAATTTGAAACAAGTTTTTATCAATCTCGAAAAAATATTATTCAGAAATGGAACACTTGGTTTCTTTGACGAAAGGAGAACAGCTAAATGGGGTTGGGAGATTTATTCTGATGAAGTTAATTTGGACGGAATCAATCAAATGATAACTGGCCTGATACAAAAACCAATTTCCACACCTGACTTAATTTCACAAATGAATAATTTATTCACTTATGTTAATGGAAATAAAGGGTTTCACAGGTGGGGAATATTAAAATATTTCCTGTTTGAATATGAAGAGATATTAAAAAAGAGAAGCAAAGAAACCGATGACAAAATAAATATTGATAATTATGAAGATACATCAATTGAACACATAATCCCCCAAGACTTTAAAGAAAACTGGTCAGAAGTTGTATATAATTTTGCAAATGGAATTGAAGATGAAAAGAAATATTTAGCATATAAAATTTTAATTAACACATTAGGCAATTTAACCATTTTAAAAGGTCCAAAAAATTCCTCATTAGGTAAAAAGGGCTGGGATGAGAAAAAAAATAGATTCAGCACTGGTTCATACAATGAAATAGTTATTAGCAAGTACACCAACTGGACTAAAAAGGAAATTATGGAAAGAGGAATTGACATGCTTTCATTTTTAGAAAATAAAATTGATGGACTTAAATTTACAGAGGAAGAAAAAAATAAAGTGCTTTTTTATGAGGACTATGTAATTAAAAAGTTTACTGAATTATAAATACCAAATTGAGTATACAATGCAAAACGAAACAATAATACAGCAAATAAACATAAAAACAAATGACACAACATAAAGACTTCTCAATAAAGCAGGTGTTTGAAGAAATCAGCAAAAGCTATTTATGGCATGAAATTCAATGTGAATATATTTGGCTACCGAAGCATTTTTTTAAGAAATACCATTACCAATTATTGAAAATGCAAAAGAGTTATTAACGCCTGAAATGTTGGAGGTGTTGGAGAGGTTTTATAAAGGAGATAAATAACATCTATAACAATATGATATTGAAAAATATATTAATCAAAATGGGCTAGATTTAATGGAAAGGGAAAGTTCGAAATGATAGTATTAAAAAAATGGGCGCCATTACATCTTTTTTATTTTATCTTGTACTTAATTGTAAATTAAACGAAATTATTTGAGTAAATAGCCCAAAAATCAAATAACCCGTAATTGATTGCGTATATAAGAATATTATGCGTCATGTTAAAAGACCTACAATAAATGAAAAGTATTTTTAAAATTTATTCTAAGGATAAGACATCAAATCAATCCGACTCAATTTTTTCCATTATTGGGCGGACAGAACCCGATTTAACAAAATCATTAGCCTTTTTATTACATTATTCAAACGACCTGCTTTTAAAACTATTGACAATTATTGACCCATCAATTGACTCAAATTATAATCGGACATTTATTTCAGCAGAACAAAAACCTGATTTAGGTATAGACAATGTAAGCTTCCCTGAAAATAGACGAGACATAACAATCATACTTTATTATGCAGAACCTACCAAGAATACACTTATTATTTTAGAGGCTAAAAATTTATACCTAAAACAAATAAGTAGCGTGACAATAACTCAACAATTATTAAAGTATTTTGACACTAATGCTTTTTCAGACACCAATACAATTACTAATAAAATTGGGGTTACTCTAACGAAAGACAAGTTATACTTTAGTCAAGACAAGTTGCAGCAACTAACTAAAATTTTTTCGCTAAAATGGCAAGACATAATCTACATATTATCTGACATTGACGAACAACTAATAACATCATTTAAAAAAGAAATTATGAACTCAAATTTCATCAAGACCTATGAGGAGGAAGTTTTTTGCCCTCCAGTCGGAGACACATATGCTTTAGTTGAAGAATTGAATATATATTGTTGCCCAGCAGACAGAAGTTTAAAGGAGGCAATCTATCTTCTTCCAAGAATCCCTGTATTTAAAATTCAAGACTTACTTACAGACAAATATGGAATAACTGATTTTTCAAATTTAAAAGGTAAAGGTTGTTCAATTGCGTTATATAAAATCGACAGCAGTTTTATCGTTGACAACGATTCAATTGAAGCAATAGAAGACCAAAGAATTAAAGAAAAAGTGAAAAGATGGATTGGAACAGAACAAATGCGATTGAAAGTATTTATTTTAAGTGAAAAAATGGAATTTGAAAGACCTAAAATAACAGATGTTCAAAATAATGCATGGAATGGATATTTTAAACTATCACAAGTTTGGGGCGACTTAATAAGTAAAAACACGAACGCATAACAGCACCAACAAGAAATTGGCGGTTCAGTGCTCAGCAGACAATTTTGTCGTAGCCGAAAGTTTCGTTCTCCGCATCAACATTTGTGGTGAACATCGCTAACTTCTTGTAGCTGCAAACCGTTAGGTGTATGTTAGAATAAATCGTGCAAAATGACAACGACACGGTTTGACAGACAAGCAATCTAACTTTGCTGAAAATGGGGACGCTGAAAACCGACTATAGTAAGCTAAACGAAAAATCAAATAAAATGGAATCATCTACTACAATAAAAAAAATGTTGGCTGGCAACAGAATTTTTGTTCCAACCTATCAAAGAGCATATTCTTGGGACACAGAATTTGAAAAAAGCAAAACGCCTAAACAGACTAACGTTTTTCTTACAGACTTGGAGGATTACAATAAAAGTTTAACAGGATCAAGATATTATTTCGGCCACTTTCTATTTGAAGAGAAACCCGATAAAAAATTTGGAGTTATTGACGGACAGCAAAGACTTACAACTATTGTAATTTTTCTTTCTGCACTTTTCAAGCGTTTAAGTTCATTCCGGAAGCTGACAGAAAGCGAACAAGAAATTTTTGAGGACATCATTAAACGTAATTCAACATATCGTTTTGACACCGTTGATTATGACAAACAACTTTTTAAAGATTATGTAATTGACCAAACCAAAAAAGACAAGAACGGGCTTGAAACAGCATCGGCAAAAAGAATTGTAAATTCTTTTGACTTTTTCGCTTCTCAATTAGAGAATAAGGGCGAACCCTATTTGCTGAAAATGTTGAAGACTGTACAAGAAGCAACTTGCACAACTCACCCTGTAGAAGATGAATCTGAAGCAATACAGATGTTTATTTTCCAAAACAACAGAGGTAAAAAACCTTCTAATTTGGAAATTATCAAGGCTCAATTTATGTTCAGTATTCATCTTTACGGTGGAGAAGAAAAGGAACTACTAATCGAAGAAATTAAAAACCGATTTGAGAAAATTTATAAATCAATCTCGTCAATTGAATATAACATTGACGAAGATGATGTTTTAGTTTATACACTTAGAGTTCATTTTAATTCGCTTTGGGAAACAAACGCTATTGAAAAAATAAACAAACTTCTTTCAGAGAGCAATCCTATTGCTTTCATAAAATCATTCACACATTCTTTGGCAATTAGTTTTGAGCATCTAACAACATTCTTCGGCAAAGACGAAAGAGAACAATTAGAAATTCATTCACTCATAACTCTTGACGGAATTGGAATTGCAATTCCTTTTGTAATCAAGGCTTACAAATTTGGGTTGCCGACAAATACAATGAACCAACTTTGCAGTAAACTCGAATCTATAGTTTTAAGACATCGCCTTATTGGAACACGAGCTGACATAACATCAAGAGTCAATGATGTTTTTCAAAATTTTACAGCAGAGAAACCTGCCATCAAACCAATCATTGACAGAATTGACTGGATGAAAAAAACAGGTGGTGATTCTTGGTGGTGGGCATATTGGAATGACAGCGAATTTGAACGATCCATCCAATCTGCAATTCCTCACTCGACAGCTAAGTATCTTCTTTGGAAATACGAAAACCATTTAGAAGGACAAGGCAAAAGTGGTTACTCTCCAACACGTTTTGATAAAATTGTTAGCCCCGAATTAGAGCATATTGCACCACAGACACCGACAGATGGAAAACCAGTTGCAGCGGGTTATTGCGAATATGACGAAGAATTTAGACAACAATTCATTGATTGTTTAGGCAACTATTTACTTCTTTCAAAATCTCACAACTGTTCCGTTGGTAACAATCCTTTTGCTGACAAGAGAGCAACTTATAATCACTTGGCACAACAAAGAGAAATTCAAGAAATGACAAAGGACGACTTGACTTGGACGAAGCAAGAAATACAAAAAAGAAAAGAGAAAATAATCATATTCTTAAAGGACAACGTATGACGACAGAAAGAAACACAGCACCTACAGCACCTACAAGAAATTGGCGGTTCAGTGGTTAAATGAAGCTTTGTGCTTTGTATCAAGTTTTGTGCTGGCAGAGAGTTTTGTGCTCCGAAATCGCTAACTTCTTGTAGGTGCCAAACGTTATGTGTAATTCCCTATTTTCCGGGAAACGGAAATAATTTCTCATGCTAACGGACTTTCTGAAGTTGAAAAATTTGAACAGAAAAATAGAATAGTAAATAATTACTTTTGAACCCAAAAGAAAAAAATTAGTCAGAATTTTAAAAAGACATCACCACTTATAAACAAAATGAAAATTATAAAATTATCGCCAAATAAGCCGCAATCAAAATGAAGCTTCCGTATCTTAAAAATAAATCTTGGTCTGAAACGACAAGAGAAGAACGCTTGTTCTGCGCTGAACTTTTTTTTCAAATACGAAACAATATTGCTCCATTTTTACAACTTATATCTAAAGATGTTTCCAATCATTATGATATTGGATATGAAGTTTGTTTCTATAGGGATGTTTTAAAATCGTATGATTTAAGCGCAAAATCTAATCAACTACCAGTTAAAAGAACATTTGATATAGTTCTTATGTCTGAGACGGAATTTATAATTATTGAAGCTAAAGCAAATACTGGTTTTGATAAAACCCAATTAGCCTATTTTCAGAAAGACCACGAATACCTTCAAAAATTATTTAAAATTATCAAACAACCTTTACCAAAAATTAATTTCATAGCAATTCATTCAGATAAATATACACCTTCCACCTATACACGAAATTGTTTTTCACAGCTTATAACTTGGAATGAAATTACAGAGAAATATGAAAATATTAAACCTATTCTTAAACAGGCAAATGATAGTTACAAATATAGCCCTAGCCACTAATCGAGGATCTGTCATAAAATACCAATAAATTTTTAATTTTCTTTGTTAAAGAAGCCAAAAGGTTTTAAGAAATGAAAATAAATTATTACCCTTCCTCGCTTACTCTCCAATCTTGAATAGTAGCAGAACTAATATTCTGTCCTCCAACATTAATGGTCTTTTTATTATGGAAATTTTCAAGCAGACCGGCATTTGTTCTACGCTAATCAATTAATTATAAATTCGTATCCAACCACGTCACAGTTTGTCGCTCTCACCTAATATCTTTACTATGTAATCCCTAATAGTAAGGAGCTTTTATGGCAATGAAACTAGAATTTATCAATTTAATTATTCCCATCTCAAATATTGAGAGGGTTTATAATGGGGGCTTTGCGCAATTTAAAAATGAACGCATAGAATTATTTAATGGCAGATATTGGCATGATGAATACTTATTCAGAGATGGTGCCATGAATCAAATGGATATGCAATTTATAATTGATGAATGGGAAAAACTTGGCTTAAAAGGTATTGTTAAATCAGGCGGCAAAAAGAAGTGGAAAGACTTTTGTGTAGTTACTTTTGATGGGCCAACATTGCCTTGTGATTGGATAATATTTAATCGCCCCACGAATAGTGTGGCGTAAGAAAACTAAAAACAAAATGATACTCAATAAAATTTTATTAATAGGAAAGATAAAGTGTTTTAGAATATTGTAGAAAAAAAACATGAATCAGCAAAATTACATTTTTCGATTAGCAACAATTAATGATGCTTTATCCATAGCTAAACTTCAAATCGAACGATTAAGAGAAGTAAATAGCCCGGAAAATTTGGAAGTAGTATATGTTAATATAGAAATTGAAAGGAGAACTTTAAAAATTACAAATGAAATAGAAAAGCATGTTTCATTTTTTTTGATTGAGTATAATGCATTAATTATTGGTTATTCTCAAATAGTAAATAAGGTTGAAAGAAATAGTTTAGAAGCCGAACTTTTTTCAATTTATTTATTGCCAAAATTTCGCAATAATGGTAAGGGGAAATTACTGTTGAATAAAACATTTGAGTATTTAGTTGAAATGGGAACGAAGACTTTGCAAGTATCTTTTTTTAAGGAATTTTTGTATAAAGAGTTTTTTATTAATCAAAAAGCACAATTGCTACGTCAACAAGAAGTAACAATTGGCAAGGAACTTGGTATCTATGAAACCTATTGCTGGTTTGACTTACAGAAAATTCATAATGAATATGAAAGAACATTCAGTTGAAGAAATTCTAATCAAAGCCGAAAATGAATATTCTAAAAATAAAAAAGAATATAAAAAGGCTATGGAAAGGCGACAAGAAATTTTAAATGACGCATTTAAATTTACAAAAGCCAATATCGCACAACTCGATTGCCTAAATAAAATATTGGCAAAAAAACAGCAAATAGTATTGGTGCAAGCCGAAGCGTTTAGAAAATTTATTGCTTCAAACATTACGAATACCGACTGGGAGATAGAATTTACAATAGACCTATTTGATAATAAAACGCACTTTAAGAATACAGATGCAGAAGGAGATTCATTTTTTTCAGGAGAATTTAGACTGCCATTTAACAAAGTTAAAGGTTATGAGGATGAAGATAAGGCTTGTTTTTATAATGACAATTGGAATGAATTCCGGCATAGATCAGATCATCCATTAGGTAAACAATTTCATTGTTATACTTTTCATCATTTATATGATCATACATTTTTAGCTTGGCAAGATTTAGTTTCAATAAGGGATGTATGGATTGATATTAAATTGCAAATACAACACAATTTTAAAATACCAAAAATAAAAACTAATGGAAAACTGTAATAACATAAGATTTGATATCCAATGGACTAAAAATTTAAAAAAGCGTAATCCTGATAGAAATTTGGAAGAGGAAATTCAGGCATTGGAGAGAAAAGTAGAAACAGAGTTGAAAATTATTTTAAATCAGTTAGACATGCAAGCTTCTGTTAAATCTGAGCCATACTCGCTTCCTTATCAAAAAGAAATATGTAGAAAAACAGGCTTTGCATCCATTAAAACAAATATAGGTTCGTTCGACTACACCCATGTATTTAGGCCTATTGTTAAACAATTATTGAATGAAGATGTAAAGAAAATGAGATTTTACTTCTACATACAAGGATCGGATTGGGATAATTTAAAATGTACTAAAACTATATGTTTTGACAGTCCTAAACTTTTTGGAAGTAGAAAATTAGAATTTAAAATTCCGGAAGAACTGCCTCACATTATTTACAAATTCAGATATTCGATAGATAAAATATATTTACCAGATGAAAGACCAGAAGAACGATAATTCAAAGCCTGTATTCATCCTAAAAATGAAATATACAGATGATAAAATAAAATACCCTTGCAAGCTCGAAACCGAAACGCTTGCTTATTTTACAGAATTAAAAAAAGCAGAATATTATATTGCCTTTCATAGAAAGGATGCCTATTGGTTTTTAGAGGACAAACCTTTTAAAATATTTGAAATAGAAACAAGCTACACGAATTATTTTCTATTGTATTACAGCACCAGAATTTATGATAAGGATGGAAAATTTATTGGAGAACATTTTGGAGATGAAACTTCATTTTTTGGCAGAGAAGCAAAAGACTGCCAATTTAAACCGGGAGATTTAATTGAATATGTTAACGGAAATAGCCTTACTATTGGCATAGTAGCCGGTTTGCCTCCCAATAAAAAAGAAGCCGGTCAAATATTAAATAAAGAGAAAAAGAGACTCAAAGATGTTATAAACGTTTTAAGTGTGCTTGATTCACGCAATGATTGTTATTCGGTATTAACTGGGCATAAAAAAAGTATTCATGATCATCCTCAGGTTTATTATTGCTATCCACCTTCCGCTAAAATTACTCCTGATTATGAAAAGCAACTCAAAGACAGGTATAAAAAAATAAAAAGAACTAACATAAGATAAATATGAAACAAAAAGCTAATAGCAATTTTAAACATCTTTGGAAAAAAGCCAAATACCCCATAAAAGGAGAAGATGGATTTTTAATGGCTGCCATTGGAGAAAAGACCACTGGTTTGCCAATGATAATTTGGTTTTCTGTTCAGGGAATTTACCATGTTCCGGCAATAAAAGTTCAATCCAATTATGCCAAGAAGATGAGTACAAAAGATCTTTTTATTATTACAATTGAAGAAAACCCAAGAGTAATTGGATATGTAGGAAGGATTAAGCGCAGTGATATTTTTAAAATTATTGATTTTGTAAAACTAACTACGCCTATTCTATTAGACCATTGGGAGGGTAATATTACATCAGATGTTGTAATAAATAAAATGAATGAACTAATAACAAAAAAGTAAAAATGAAGCCCAAAGTAAAAAAGCTAGAATCAAATATTGATTTTTATGAAATGTGTAATTATGGTGCAGAGCAAACCGGCTTAGCGGTATTGGTATGGACGGGATTAAATGTGAAAGGGCGTAAACCAAGAATTTTGGTACAGCGAACTTATGCTAAAAAAATGGATCCTAAGAATTTATTTTCTGTATCAATTTCAGATACTCCAAAAATACTTGCCGGTGATCAGGGGGAAATAAAAGATGCTGATCTCAAAAAAATATTCAAATGGATTGTTTTAAACCAGCAAGCTTTGCTTGATTTATGGAACATAAATGTTGATTCGTTTAAGGATTTTGAAGCGCTGATTAAAAAGGTTTAGATTCTAATTTTATAGCCAAATTATTTTTGATTAGTAGAGTTTCTATAAGTTAATGTATTATTAATAATTCCAAACTTACCCTCTCCTTTGGGAGAGGGACAGGGTGAGGGCATAAAAAAATCAATATTTATTGATATGTTGTTTAACTTATATAATCTCTAATGTAAAATATTAAATTTATTTTTTGAGCTAAAAACTTCTTCAATGGAAACAATTTCAAAATGTTTTATGCTGTCTATTGATTTTATGGTTGTTTTGTACCATTTTTCCTTCTTCTTATTCTTGAAATACTTGCCTAAATATTTATTCGGATTTTCAACAAGCAGTTTTACTATGTAGGGAGCAAAATATTTACATTCATGTATGGAAGTTACTACATAGTCGTAAACGTTTCTTCTTGGTGTGCCGTGCTTGTAAACAATTATGACAAGCTTATTGGCCTTAATCTGATCCGGATCTCCGTAATGCATGGATAGTTTATTTATTTGTGTTATGCTATAAATATACGATAGAACAGAGACAATCTATGTCGTAGTAAAATAAAAAAGTACATCTATTATTCATGTGGGCCTAAAAGAATGGCATTAGAAACAGCAGATTCAATTTTCGTCAACTCCAATTGAACTATTTCAGGGTTTTCAAAATACCTGTTTAAATTAAAGATTTTATGAAATTCCGTTTTAGAAATATTAAAGTAGCTATTACGCCAAATAATGTCGTAGATTTATTCGTTTTTTTCGCTAAACATAAGATTCTATTATTTATTTTAGAGTTAGCGAAGAATATTAACCAAGCAACAAGCATTTCCAATGTCGAAACAAGCAGGAATAAAACGGTACATGCTCATCGTTGAAAAGCTGAGCAAAGGCAAACATGCCTCTTTAAATGAATTAAAGGATTTTTTGTTTGATCACGACTTTGAATTTTCGGAACGTACCCTTCAAAGAGATTTGGAGCAAATACGCAATGAATTTGGGATGGAAATTGAATACAACCGAATTAAAAATGCCTATTTTATTAATAAGTCCAAAAGCATTAATATTGATAGCTTTTTGCGCTTCCTGGAAATTGTAAATACAGCAAACTTACTTACCGATTCTATTCGGAAAGGTCAAAATGCATTAAACTATATTTCTTTTGAATCATACGGTTTACAAAAGGGTATGGATCATTTGAAGGCATTACTGTTTGCCATTCAAAACAAACGATATATCAATTTCATCCATGAGAATTTTGTGAGTGGCAAAAAGAAATCCTATTCCATTCAACCCTACATGCTAAAAGAATACCAGAACCGCTGGTACATCATTGGCAGCATCAAGAACCAATCAGCATATAGAACATTTGGCATTGACCGCATAACAGCCCTTGAAGTAAGCGACCAAACTTTTAAATTGAATAATATTGAAGAAGTGCTTTACTTATTTGACAATACCATCGGCTTGGTTTATGATCAGCACCCGGTAGAAGACATTATTTTATCTTGCACACCATTACAGGGAAAATATCTTAAATCATTGCCCCTGCATAAATCGCAACAAATTATATCGGACACAAAAAAGGAGGTTCGGTTAAAAATCAGAGTGGCTTCCAATTACGAACTCCAACAAAAAATACTAATGCTTGGCTCCGATATAAAGGTTATAAAACCAGCATGGTTAGCAAAAGAAATAGCACAAATGCTTAAAAACACCTTAAAGCAGTATAAATAGAAGGTGTGGGATTAAATCTCGTTTTAAAAACCTTCCATTGAGATATAGGCCTTATTCAACTATCACTAAGTACATTTTTGATAGTTGGTTTTGTAATTGCCTTATTTAGAATTACCTAAGGAAAAGCTTATTTTCTGCAACTTTTAAAGGCTCTATTCGTATTATAAATAAAGAAAATATGGCTCTAAAAGGCAGCAGAACCACCACCACCTATCTTGACTGGAAAGATTACCAAAATATTCTACAAAAATTAGAACAAGACAAAGAATACAAATTCCTCATGTTATTTTTATGTGGCACTTATATGGGAATTCGGATTTCTGATATTTTAAATATTACTTGGAATCAAATTTTACACAAGGATAAATTTTTACTCAAAGAGAAAAAAACAGGAAAATACCGGGAGATTACCATTATCTCTGATGTAAAAACAGAAATCGAACGCCTTTATAAACTCATGGAAATAAAAGACCCTAACGGGCTTGTTTTTATCAATAAATATGGCACAAAGGCCATCAGGGTTCAATGGGTAAATGTTAAAATCAAATTATTATTGAAACGCTATGGCATCCTTTGCCGAAATGCCAGTTCCCATTTACTTCGCAAGACCTTTGGTAGAAAATGCTATGAAGCCAATGGTTGTAGCGACAAATCACTGCATATTTTGCAAAAATTATTCAATCACTCTAGTCTTGATCAATTTTCATAAATGTGAATGAAAAACAATCAATACTCACAATTTATAAGTTTTTTTCAGGGACGCGGCACTCCTTAGCCAGAACTTATTATTGGATAGGCTGCCCTTATAGAATACTATAATCTGAGGATTTCTATTCTTATTCGTTTAATCCAATAATGTTAGATGAAGAATTTTCTATTCATTTATATATTTTTCAACTTCTTTTAATTCCATTTTCACACTTATTCTATCAAGGCTGAAACAAGCTCCACTAAGTCCAATATTACAGTTGAAAATTATTTCATTTTCTACAAATTCAATTCCTAATTGATTCATTTCAAACAAATCTATTTTTGTAACTCCATCAAAACATTTTGTGTTTTCAGGGTCTCCTTGTAATGAGTTAAACTCGATTTTTATTTTTTGGTTAATTATTTCAAGCAATTCCTTCTGATGCTCATTGAACATTTTGCAGTTTTCAATTATTTTATCATTTTTAAACAATCTATAATCATATGTATAGCGACCTTTGTAATCTGCAGAACCAACAATTATATTTTTATACTTACCATAAAAACATGTCCTTATGATAGCAGGATCCTCTGAATTTGGAATTACACTATCTTTTTCTTCACAAATCACTTTTGCAGCTTTATTTAATTTTTCCGCAATCTGTTTTTGATAATTATTTTCGCTGTTTTTTACATTGTTTTTACAAGAATCGGTCAAAACAATAATGACCAAAAGTATTCCAATTACTTTCATGTAAATCCAAACTTGCTCAAGTTTATTTAATATATGCATAAAAGATCCGCCAAGTAAAAGTTGAATCTTTTAATTGAGGATCAAACGTTCTGTAAAAATCAAAAAGCTCATTACGAGTAATATAAATCTGATTTTTAAACAGTTGTTTTAACTGCTCTATAAATAAACTTTTTGACATTTTTGCTACTTTTTTTTGGGGATTTGAAGTTGCAAGCTATAAAATATAAATCAAATAATTGACAGCTATCGCCTTTTACTGTCTAATATTTGATTTGGAATAAGAAAAGAAAATTAAACGTTTAGGAGCTGATAAAAGAGGGTACTAGAAGATACTGAACAAAATTTTAAAAGGGTCTAAAGACTAATTTCTTTAATAAAATTAGCCCAAACCTGCTCAAGTTCATTTACCACTTCATGTTTAATTGGAACTCCTGATGCTCTTGGTGTCCATATTTGATTTGCAAGAATGCCTTGTTGCAAAAAGCAAACTGGTTTTAGATGAGAGGGGCGAGAAATTTAAAATTTCGTTTCTTTGTAATACATGATGTTTTTTAACAGAAAAATAAATTTTCTATGAATAAAGAGAACCAAAATTTAGAATGGAAAGAATCTTGGCGTGATGAATATCTTAAATGGATTTGCGGTTTTGCCAATGCACAAGGTGGTAAAATATACGTTGGTAAAAATGATAAAGGCGTTGTTATTGGTATAGATGATGCAAAAAAACTATTGGAAGATATTCCCAATAAGGTAAAGGATATTTTAGGTATTATGGTTGATGTAAATTTATATAGCCAAAGCCAGAAATCTTATATTGAAATAATAGTAGAACCCTACCCATATCCTGTTAGTTATAAAGGGCAATACCATTACCGTAGTGGAAGCACCAAACAAGAACTAAAAGGTGCTGCATTGGATAAATTTTTATTACAAAAGCAGGGAAAACGATGGGATAGCTTTGTAGTTCCAGGTATTTCTATTTCAAATTTAAGCGTATCGGCATTTGATTATTTTCGTAAAAATGCAATCAAAAGCAAAAGGTTGGATCAAGATGTACTTAAAGAATCTAATAAAATTCTATTAGAAAAATTACATTTAACTGATAGGTCATTAATAAAGAGAGCTACTATTTTACTTTTTCATCCTGATCCTGAAAAATATATTACAGGAGCTTTCATTAAAATCGGCTTTTTTAAAACCGATGCAGACCTACTATTTCAAGATGATATTCATGGTAATTTATTTGAGCAAATAGAAAAAACGATGGACATATTGCTCACTAAATATTTAAAAGCAAATATCAGTTATAAGGGTTTAAATAGAATTGAAGATTATATTTATCCGGAAGCTGCTTTGAGAGAAGCATTGCTGAATGCTGTTGCCCATAAAGATTATAGCAGTGGAAATCCCATCCAAATTAGTGTTTACCAGAATAAAATTCAATTTTGGAATGAAGGGCAGTTGCCAGATAACTGGACAGTTAAAAAATTGGTATCAAAACATCCATCTAAACCTTTCAATCCTGATATAGCTGTTACATTTTTTCGTGCCGGGCTTATAGAAGCTTGGGGAAGAGGAACCATTAAAATTATTAATGAATGTAAGGAGGCGAAATTATCTGCCCCAAAATTTAAATATGATTTTTCAGGATTTATTGTTGAATTTAGTACGTCTATAAATTCAAAAAGGACTGTGGAGAAAACTGTGGAGAAAACTGTGGAGAAAACTGTGGAGAAAACTGTGGAGAAAACTGAAAATATTATTTTCAATTTGATAGAAAAAAATCCAAAAGTAACAGCAATAGAACTTCAAAATGAAACCGGATTAAGCAGAAGAGGAATTGAATATCAATTAGATAAACTAAAAAAGGAAAAGAAAA